>NZ_JADNJD010000047.1:0-1345 GCF_015554745.1 Anaeromassilibacillus sp. 1001302B_160321_C8
AAAAACAGCCGATAAAGCAACTATAATCATTGTATTCATATAGATTAACATCATATATTCAAGTTAATCTATATATTTACATGGATTATTTGTATATTTGCAAAAAAGGAACAACCATGTGGAATGAAATGAGCAATCCAGCTGTGCTGATGAGAATCGGCCAGCGCATCAAAGAGACACGTATCAGGCAGCATATCACGCAGGAAGAACTGGCAACGGCTTCCGGTGTAAGCCCCTTGACCGTTGCGAACATCGAGAAGGGCAAATCGGTATCGCTGCTGTTGTTCATCAGCGTACTCCGCTCGCTCGGCCTGCTGGAGAACCTGGAGCAACTGGTACCGGAAATCCGGGTCAGCCCGATAGAGCTCAAAAAACTGCAAGGAAAGAAACGCTACCGTGTACGCCATTTAAAACAAGATAACCATGAATGATTTGATAGTAGATGTAAAGCTATGGGGAGAAAGCGTAGGCTCTCTCTATTGGGAAAAGGAAAGCAATGCCGCCTTGTTCGACTATGAACGGAAGTTCATCCGCTCCGGTCTTGACATTTCTCCCATCATCATGCCCATCAGCCAGTACAGGAACACCCCCTACCGGTTCCTTGAAAACCGTACCGACTGTTTCAAGGGGTTGCCCGGCCTGTTTGCCGATTCACTGCCGGACACTTTCGGAAACCAGATCATCAATGAATGGTTTGCCAGCAAGGGATTGTCCGGAGAAGAGATTACCCCTTTAGACAGGCTTTGCTATGTAGGCAAACGTGGCATGGGCGCACTGGAGTTTGAGCCGTCCTCGCCAATCAACGGCATGAACGAATCATCAGTGCTCCATATCGAGGAACTGACTGAGCTTGCCAAATCCGTATTCACGGACAGAATGGCTTTTCAGGTCCAACTGCGCCAGGAAGGAAGAAACATTCTGGATATACTGAAAGTGGGAACATCTGCCGGAGGTGCCAAGCCCAAGGCCATCATCGCCTACAACGATATTACCGGAGAGGTACGCTCCGGACAGGTAAAAGCTCCTGAAGGATTCGGGTATTGGCTGTTGAAATTTGATGGCGGCAAATACAGCGAACACACGCAGATAACGGACAATCCACAAGGAATAGGAAATATCGAATATGCCTATCACCGGATGGCAAAAGCCTGCGGTATCGATATGATGGAATGCCGGTTACTTCAGGAAAAAGAGTCATATCACTTTATGACACGACGTTTTGACCGTATGGAAGACGGAGAGAAGATCCATGTACAGACATTGGCCGGGCTTGCCCACTATGACCGTGACCAACGCCATTCATACGAAGAGATATTCCGTATCATGCGGCAGATGAACCTCCCTT
>NZ_JADNJD010000047.1:1355-1610 GCF_015554745.1 Anaeromassilibacillus sp. 1001302B_160321_C8
CTTTCCTGATGGATAGACAAGGGAAGTGGAAACTGGCCCCAGCATACGACCTCTGCTACTCATACACACCGGGCGGCAAATGGACGAACCGCCACCAGCTGTCACTCAACGGCAAACAAGACAATTTCACGATGGAAGATCTGCAAAAGGTAGGTGAGAACATGGGTATCCGGAAACACAAACAGATTATCGAAGAGATACAGGAAACCGTATCGCATTGGCATGAGACTGCCAAGGATTGCGGGGTCAAGCCGG
>NZ_JADNJD010000048.1:0-1478 GCF_015554745.1 Anaeromassilibacillus sp. 1001302B_160321_C8
CATTCCTCAAGAGCATTCCCATTTACATCTACATTCCAAAGGTTTCTTCCCGGAAATAGAAGTGCAAGACTTTCCTGTTCGCGGCAAGGCTGTATATCTACGCATCAAGCGGCGTCGTTGGGAAGACCCGGAAACAGGACAAACTTATAGTCGTGATTGGAACTTAGTAGCCTCCGGTACTCGCATAACAGCTGAGTTCGGAGCTTTTTTAAAAGCGTTACTTAGACAATCATGCGGTTAGTTGCCAAAGTGTAGCAGAACATTACTGTATGGATGGCAAGCAACTCCAGACTCAATACAAAGAACATTTAAGTGATTTCAATAATTGGAATCAGAAGGAACATGCTGAAGACTTTATTCTTTATCCTAAAAATATAGGTTATCATTTATGTATTGATGAAACGGCTTTAAGCAAAGGCGAACTATATACAATCCTTACCAATCGGGATAAGCATGGTCGAAAAGGCACCATTGTAGCTATTGTAAAGGGAACTAAAGCAGAGGATGTTATCAATGTGCTTCTCAAAATAGATGCCGATAAGCGCAACCAAGTAAAGGAAATTACACTTGATATGGCCGGCAGTATGCAGAAAATAGCAAAACGTTGTTTTCCCGGGGCTATGCAGGTAGTGGATCGTTTCCATGTCTCAAAGTTGGTTTATGAAGCTGTACAAGACCTTCGGATCGCTTATCGCTGGCAAGTAATGAAGGATGAGAACAGGAAAATCAAGGAAGCTAAAGCCAAGGGGGAAAGTTATGAACCTAAAGTGTTTAGCAATGGAGATACACTCAGACAGTTGTTAGCCAGAAGCCGGTACCTGCTGTTTAAGGCTCCGGACAAGTGGCTGCAAAGCCAGAAGGTAAGATCCAAACTACTCTTTGAACAATTCCCGGATATAAAATCCGTGTACTATTACGCACTACGATTAGGGAAGATATTTTCAGACTATACAGATAAAGATGTGGCTCGTGCCAAACTGGCACTTTGGTATAATGAAATTGAGGAGTTTGGTTATGATACATTCACTACTGTTGCCAATTCCATTGAGAATCATTACGAACGGATATTAAACTACTTTGTGAACAGAAGCACAAATGCTGCTGCGGAAGCTTTTAATGCAAAAATTAAAGCATTTAGGGCTTCATTTCGTGGAGTAGTAGATAAGAGGTTCTTTCTGTATAGATTAGCAAAGGTGTATGCATAAAGAGAAATTAACAAATGTTAATCCCCCAAGAATTACAACTGAGCCAGCGTTTTGGCATTTACCGTTTAGGTTTTCCAAACCGTGAGGTAGAAGTTGGTGCTTATGATTCTTTTTTCCGTTGTTTGCAGAGTTTCTTTGCAGATACTCCTTATAAGATGGTGCGTGAATTGGAACTTCATTGTCAAAACATTCTTTTTATTGTCTTCAAGCTGGTAGGCTTTTATGTGAAAGTGGAATATCACACCGTGAGGGGGCGTGTGGATTTAGTGTTAC
>NZ_JADNJD010000049.1:0-1460 GCF_015554745.1 Anaeromassilibacillus sp. 1001302B_160321_C8
CCTATGAAGGCTCTGTCCTTCTACTTTTTTATTTGCTTTTACTTGCTCTTCTGTCCAACATGTATTGTAGCTCTACAATGTTCACTGGGATGAAACACAGAACAGCGGTTGAAAAGCTTCCGTGGATGTAATATAATAAAATGTATTCTCAAATTGGGAAAATACTTTCTTTTGCGGCAATTTCAAAGCGTCACGCAGTGCGCCGCACTTTGAAATTGCCGCAAAATGGATTTTGAATGGAAGTGATTGTGCATGCTCGGAACCGATATTGCGATTGATTTGGGCACGTCCACGGTAAAAATTTACTTGGACGGGAAGGGCGTTATTTTAAAAGAACCAGCCGTGGTGGCGTACAATGTGGAGACGGAGGAAGTTGTCGCCATCGGCAGTGAGGCGTATGCGATGGTCGGGCGGACTTCAGACCGCATCGATGTGGTGCAGCCACTCTGCAACGGCGTGATTTCCGATTTTGATTTGGCGCAGTATCTTATCAGCCATTATATGAAACAGATCAGCGGCAGCAAGGTCTTTATGCCGCGTGTGGTGGTCAGCGTCCCCTGCTTGATCACCGAGGTGGAAAAGCGCGCGGTGGTAAACGCCATCAGTTCCGCCGGCGTGCGAAAAATCTGCCTGATTGAAGAGCCGGTTGCAGCGGCTATGGGCGCCGGCGTCAAGATCGACGAGCCGCACGGGACTTTGATTGTGGACATCGGCGGCGGCACGACCGACATGGGCGTGCTGTCTTTGAGCGGCATTGCCATTTCGCGCTCAATCAAGACAGCGGGCAATGCATTTGACGAAGCGATCATCAAATATGTTCGCCGGAAATACAATCTCATCATCGGAAAACGCATGGCAGAGGAGGCCAAGATCGCCATCGGCTGCGTGTATCCACGCAAGGAGATGGTAAAGCACCGGGTCAAGGGCCGTAACGCGATGACCGGCCTGCCGCAGTGGGCGGACATTTCGTGCGACGAGATGTTGGAAGCTTTGATCGAGCCTGCGATGCAGATCATCTATACCGTACAGGAGATGCTGGAAAAGACGCCTCCGGAGCTGATGGGGGATGTGTATTCGGATGGGATCATCCTGACCGGCGGATCGTCGCAGCTGTTTGGGTTCGACAAGTTGATTTCCAAGAAGACGAAAATGCCGGTCCGTATCGCTGAGGAGCCGGATATGTGTGTAGCGCGCGGCGCAGGGCTTGCAATCAAATACATTGAGGACATTGAGAGCAAGGCTTACGGTGTGCTCAATCCATTGAGCGCCGCTTATTAAAGGCACGTTTTGCACGGATTTTCAAAGGCATTCAGCCATTTTTCGGAGCTACTTTTGAAGGAATCCAATCAAAACAGATAAAAAAACAGGCGGGTGGTTTCCTTATGAAGTGACCCCGAAAAGTTAGACAATATTTTTGAAGAAATTGCTCAAGCAACCGAAAGGGCTTGTTGTCTGTGAAG
>NZ_JADNJD010000006.1:0-44713 GCF_015554745.1 Anaeromassilibacillus sp. 1001302B_160321_C8
AGGATGCCTCCATTGCTGGCTGACTTCTCTCATGCCAGGGCCTGCAAACCATTTTGCGAAAAATACTTGACACTACCTCATACGGCGAACTATGATGAATTGCGTGACCTCGCTGAGCGAGATCCACGCAAAGAGAAAGAGCACGGTCGTGAATAACCGTGCTCAATTAGCGTCGGAACGATGCGTAGCCACAGATGAAATCTGTGTTAAAGGGGTTCGGGGATGTTTCCCAGACAAGCGATTTATAGGCTCCTGCTTCGGCAGGAGCTTATAAATTTTGCACGAGTGGGTACCGCCGTGCCCTGCTTGCCAAGTATGTTTCCCACTATCGTCTATCTACAAGACATCTCGTAATACATTGCCTTAAACGCCAACTCAGATGATGAGTAAATGTCTCACTATCCTGCAGGAAATTGAAGCCATCTACACCTTTCTCTAAACTGCGAACACAGCTATATATCGTTTCCAATGTTTGAAGCTCTTTCGGAGAACGTCTGATATACGATGCAACCACAGGAAGATAACTATTCAATATAGCTTGACGAGCTTCCGCATCGCCATCTTTCATTTTCAAAGCGAGGTCCTTCTCGTCGGCTATGGATAATCGAGTTACGCTACGAACCTTTTGAAAAAAATCATCTACGCTTATGAATAGATTACTATGCTCCATTGCACATTAACAAGATATTACAGAAACAGAACCATTAGAGCTGATAGCTCGGCAACAATCTACATACACTTCAATAAAGTCGTAACCACCACGCATAGCAATAGAACGAGCTTTTTCAAGTCCGCCAGGAAGCATTTGCCCACCCTTATAATGTTCAATTATCTGACCAGTTATATCCAGAGTGTGAACCTCGTAGGGCTTACCCAAATAGCAGACAGAAACGATACCAAGCATAATTCCTGTAATTTCAACTTCGGGAAACTCATTTCTTATGGTATCTACGATTTCATTTACTTTATGCTGATTATGAACGTGACCACCGGCATCAAGCTTGTGCATTGCCTGCATATATTCTTTTGAACGTGTTTTGCGAAGCAGTCTGTCCAACTTCATTTTATCCATTTGCTGAGTCTGTTGTGTTTGCTGCTGTGTTTGAGTCGCACTCAAAATAGTATTCGTCTGTTGCTGCGTTTGGGGTTGTCTTAACATTGGTTTCGGCATTTAATTATTCCTCCTGTTTATCTAATTTCTATAATAGCACCAATACTCTCAAAGGTTCGCTTAATCTGTTGTGCTTCATCTTCGGTAACATTGTCTTTCAATGTTGAAGGAGTACGTTCAGACATAGTCTTTGCCTCTGCTAAACCTGCACCTGTCAACATTCTGATTTCTTTAATTACGTTCAGTTTGTTTCTTCCGCAGTCCATCAAAATAACTTTTTTATAAAGGCTACTTGCAATAGAATCATTTTTCAGCTGCGTTCCACAAGCTCTGCAAAAACGAGCAATGTCTTCGTTTTGAGTTCCGCACTTATGGCAAAACATTCTATCAACCTCCCTTAATCGCCTTACCGCACTTTCCGCAGAACTTGGCGTTTGTCTCTAATTCAGCACCACAGGAGGGACAAATACATTCACTTCCGTCTGTTTCACCCGTGAGTTCAAACAAGTGTAATTCACAGGTTTCTATTTCATACTGTAACTGAGCGACATCTTCTGGACTCAAAGAATATGTTGGAATCTGCTTTAATTTTTCGAGCTGCTCCCGTGTTTTTTCAGCAGAGAAGGTAGCAACCTTTTGTTGAATCATCTGTGCAAGCTCGTAATCTACAGTAACTATATCTTCGTCAACGTCTTGACTAATTTCGCAAGCATCATCTGTATCATCAAACATATCTGTGTCATCAAATATATTTGATGAATGACTCTCAATTTGGGAATTACCATTTCTACGACGATACGTTTGCTCAGTTTCAAGCAATTCTTTATAGACCCTTGCCCAGTCAAAAATGTCTTTTAGTTGACATTCTATTTCTTGGTCTGTCAGAGAGGAAACAAAGCGTTCCATCTTTTTTATCACAACAATCCCTCCATTCTTTAGGATTTTACACTTTTCAAAATAAACACAATGCCGATAATCATTACCACTACAGGACCGAACGCAATCAATATTGCAGACAACTGCGACAATCCGTTTGCGATGGAGCCGAAGTGTTTTTCAAGCATCCAGATACCACAAACATAGACGATTGCTTTTAAGAAAGCAGCTCTCAATATTCCAACTACCTTGCTTTGCGAGAAAAGCAAAAGTGTTCCAATAAGTCCGATGCCTGCAGAACTGTTTTTCTTAAGTAAAGAAACTATCAGCATTGGTATGCTTCCTACCGAAAGCAAAGCAATAGCACTACCAATCACTGAAACTATCCATTGATACACAGAGGAATCTTTTATGACATAGTTCAGTAGCAAAAGTGAAGCAATCGCTACGACAATTCCGGTAAAAAGATTAACCATAAACTTTCCAGTCGCACTTCCTTGTGTTAAGGGAAGGAGCATTATTATTTCTATTGTGGCAGAAAGAATAACGGTATCCAAAAATGCTACTGCAGCAGACAAAGGGCTTTCTGAAAGAACTTTCTGCAAAGAACCGTAGTCAGCTATTTCATTCAGAAATGGGATGCCGCCGCAAATACCTTCAAAGAAAGTAGCAAGTTCTGAAAAAGAACCTAAACTCAAAATCAAGAAAGCATAAGTAACAAGTAAACCAATTGCTGCGGCGACATTCTCACTTACATCTGATATACCGTCCGTTCCAACTCTACCGAGAAACCCTGCAACTACCAGGAATACTCCGATTACAAACAGGGTGGACAATACTGAGTACATAGTTAATACCTCGGCAGTCCTTTTCGCAAAGCTTCAAGTGCCTCACTGGGTGATTCTCGAAGAAAAATAAGATAGTTATATGCTCCGAGTAACGATAAGGGGTAACTTGAATTTAATTGCTCGGCGGTGAAGCCCTCTACAGAAATTGCTGTGTGTTTGCTCATCCATTTCCCGCATTTAATTACATCTGTAAATTCAGAGTAAATATCAGTATATTTTGATAGTTTCAGCAAAGCCTTTATTGCAGCTTTTACTTTTGGTTCAAACCTTTCCATTACGCATCTTACAATCTGTTTATCGAAAGTATGGTACTCATACGACTTTTCCTCAACGGAATAGAGCAGAGGTATGAGATTTGATTTACTTGTTGCAGAGTATGATATGCCCACAATAGTAGACCAAATTCGTCCCGTCGCAACGATTTCTTGATTTTGATAAAGAAATTTTAGTTCCCACTCGCTAATATTTGCGGAAGTCATATTGCGCATAAAAGATTCTATAGTTTGAAATTGTTTGAAAAAATCAGAACCTTCACCTGTGATAACTTGTCGTTGACCACCAATTTCCGTTTCCTCAGAAAAATAAAAACTAAGAAGTTTTACATTTCGAGCAGAAGATAGCAAATAAACAATGAGTGACCCTGGCATAAAATCAGAACGGGCAAGTAGCATATCGTTTAATTCGTATTGCTCTACAAAGGAATCATATACTTTTTGTGTTGTCTTTACTATTTTCATTATCTCACCTTCACTTCAATATTATATTTTTGCGCCATTTTTGCTGCAAAGTTCTTATATGACTTTAACGTAGTGTCGGACGCATTTGGTAAGTCAATAATAATTTGCGAGTCGATTTTGGCTGTTTGGTTAGCACAATCGGTTCTTAATTTCTTGTAATCCTCATCACTCATACCAGGAAGTCTTTCTGGCACATAGTCATCGTCAATCTTTGCCGTGTTAATTTCTCGGATTCGTTCTTCAATGCAAAATTGTGTAGACAGGGGATAAGCATCACAATTTTCTAATTGAACGATTTCGCTGGGTTTCCCTTCAACAACCGCAAAAGATAATTCCTTAAAGTTTCCCTCACCAAGAGAAAATGCTCTTGATATTCCCGATTCGTCATCTTTGTTTGTGAGTAGCTTATCACCAACATAAACATCTGAATGTTCTACTTCGGATAACAGCCCGCTTCTGTCGGCTTCCTCAATCTTTTTTATTGTTTCTGCCGAGTATTCGCAGTTTTGTACCTCACAATTTCTCAAATCAAACTTAATGTCTTTACCACTTTGCGAAACATCTGATTTAGAGTCGTGTCCATTAGCATCACCGATTCGTAAAGCGAGGCTTTCAGAACGTAATTGTGCTAACATCTCCGGCTTGAGTGAACCATCCTCATTCATAATGAAAGAAGTATCGAATGTGATTCGTTCCGACGGATTAGCTTTATTAAAGTCATCGACACCTTGTTTCAATCTTGAAATGGCAGTTTCCCATTGCTCAGCACTTGAAAGATTTGAAACCCCGGAATTAGATTTGCTGTGAAGCAAACACCCAAGAGCCACTTCATCGGCGTTTACCGATTTAGATTCGATAAAATCTCTATCTCTCAATGCGTGAATAGCTGATTGCAAGGAATGGGCATCACGTATCTGTTTCGCAGATAATTCACCGTTGAATTTCTCTGTATCAATATTTGCATCCATTCCGGTATCGTGATATATAGCCATCATCTCTACGGTTTTGTAATCTATATTGGAAGAGTACAGCCCATTGTAATTATTTTCGGTGAAGTGCTCTGACAATATATCTGCTGCTTCAATAGATTTCTCTCTGACCTTCTCAATATGACCGCTTTCTAAATCATTGTGTTCCTTATATGTGTCAAAACCTCCATCTTCGATTTTTTTAGCTACCTCAACTCCGTTCTCATAGGCGGGAGCAACCTGTTCCTTAATTTCAGCTATTTCTTGTGTCTCAAAAACTTCCTTAGAATTTCGTAATTCCTTAAAGTTTTTTACCTCACTATCTCTATTATCAATTTCTCTCGGTATTTCGTTAATAGCAACCTTATCAAAAACTGCTCCTTTTTTCGGATTGTTTTCACTAAAATCTGCACTTACGCTTTCATAATGCTCAGATAAAGCGATAGTTTCATTCGAGCCTTCACTGGAGCCAATTTTATCTCTTATTACTTGTCCATATGCTCGTGCATCAACCTCAACAAGCTGGTTACGATACGCCATATAACTGGCATAGTCGTTTCCAGGCGAAAGATAATTATCAAAGTTTTCTCTAAATGCCAAATCTCGTTCGTTTTCCAACTTATCTGCTCGCTGATGTTGATATTTATGACGATATTCGTGAGAAACCGTATCAGCAATATTTGCGGAATCATTCAGACAATATTCGTTTATAAAAATAGAATTATTGTTTTGGTCATAGTAGCCACGTTCAACCATTCCATCTTTCGGTGGTTTATTGAAGAACACTATCTGAGGTTTATCTTCAACGCCGAGGATTTCTGCATTATAGTCAGCCAGTTTTTCGATAGCTTGCTTTTTCTCTTGAACAGATAGCTGTTCCCACTTTTCTTGTCTGAAAGGAGACAGTACCTCAGAAGCTTTTGCCTCATCAACAAAGTAATTTGTCTCTCCAGGAATGTCTGTACCGGTATTCACTTCCGATATTCTTGAAGCAGGGGGCAACTCAACCATAGAAACGTATTCATCGCCAAGGTGTTCAGAAATCGCCTTATTATTCTCATCTAATTTTACAATAGAATAGCCAATTCTGTCATAGCTTTCTTTCATTGCATTATATTCTGCAGAAAGCTGCTGATAACGCAGGTCGTGAGCAGTATCATACCTGTCCATATTATTGGAAGTTACATATTCTGCAATCTCATCCATCTTGGCATCCATAGCTCGTCTGATGGAATCTTTCTCGTCTGTAAGCTCCTTAATAGTAGAACAACTTTCTTCTCTTATACTTGCAAGTTCTGCTTTATCGGGTTTCCTATCATAGTAAGTTTGGTCGTATCTCTCTTGAAGTACATCAACACCGGCAAGGGTAGCAGCAGATGCTGCCACAGCTTCAGCACCTTTCTGAATTTGGGCTTCACGAAGCTCAAGACTCTTTTTATCCAAACGGTCTTGTTGTTTTTCCATTGCTGAAATCTGTTCACTCAAATCTGCCTTTTGGTCTTGGAGAGCATTGTACTCTTGGAGAGCTTGTTTGTATTCTTCGCTTCCTTTTTCCTTAGAGAGAACTTCTTCAAACTTGCTTTTAAGTTCAGCGTCTGTGGCTTCCTTTTCTTCGATTTTAGATTGAAGCTCAGTAGCGTTTTCTTCTCTTAAATCGTTAATCTCATCAGCAGATACTTCGTCCTTGTCAAAGGCACCATCAATTCGTTCTTGTAAAGACTTTGCCTCTTTTTCGGAGCTTTGTTCAGCCTGGTCGTTCTCCAATTCTTCGGCGGTTTTCTCGACAGCCTCCACAGATTCTTTTTCGTCTTTCTTTTCCTCAACAGCCTCATCAATATCATCAGCTTTTTCTTCGGCTATCGCTTCGACTTCTTCATCCGAAAGATTTTCATTCGACGACTCCGTGATTTCATCAGAGATTTGCTCTTTTGCTTCCTCGTCGGTTAATTCCTCGTTTTCAACGATTTCATCGGCACGGTTGTCAATCTTTTCGTCAACAGCCGCTTTTTGCTCCTCAATATTATCGACATTTTCTTCTACATTGTCATCAATGATTTCTTTCGTTTCCTCAGCAGAAATCTTACCATCTTCCGCTTCATTGTCGATGGACTCGGAGATGTCATCCTGTATTTTTTCTTTGGTTTCATCGCTGAGTTCTGTATCAGTTTCTTCTTCTATTTTTTCAGAAATATCTTCTTCGACATTTTCCTCGTTGATATTAGAAGCCTCAATATCTGTGTCGTCATCCATCTGCTCCACATCATCGGCTTCAACATCCTCTACACCATCAGATGTTTCCTCTGCTTCTGAGGAAGTGCCGTTTTCATCCGCATCTTCGGAGCTTTCGTCCGATGGGTCTGCAGTTTCATCAACTTCTTCGCTATCGGCTTCCTCGGTGGTTTCTTCAACCTCGTCAGAGTCCTCGGCTTCCTCGGTGGTTTCTTCAATCTCATCGGAGTCCTCGGCTTCCTCGGTGGTTTCTTCAACCTCGTCGGAGTCCTCGGCTTCCTCGGTGGTTTCTTCAACCTCGTCAGAGTCCTCGGTTTCCTCGGTGGTTTCTTCAACCTCGTCGGAGTCCTCGATTTCCTCGGTGGTTTCTTCAACCTCGTCGGAGTCCTCGGTTTCTTCAGTAGTTTCTTCAACTTCGTCGGAGTCCTCGGTTTCCTCAGTATTCTCCGAAGTCTCGTTGTTTATATCTTCAGCTCCTTCGGGAGCTTTATCTTCTTGTTTATTGATTTGGTTCTCCAAATCTTCCTGGTATTCTTGAGCAGCATCCTGTTGGGCTTCAAGTGTTTCTTGAGCTTCTTCTAATTCCTCTTGAGCCTGCTCGTATTCTTCTTCGCTAACTTCGCCGTCAATGTCACCATTTTCCGGGCGTTCCACGACCTCTGCGTTATGTACCTCAATATGCTCATTCTCGTTTGCATTTTCTTTGAGCTGTTGCATATCTTCTGGGTCATCACATTCGTTATAAGCTTCTTGCAATTCTGCACTTGCTTCTTCTTGGCTAATTTCGCCATCGGTTGTATATGTTACTTCTGCTACATATTGACCATCAGTCTCTTTGCCACAATCATTAAAGTCATCATCTTCATCAGCCAATTCCGGATTTTCTTCTTCCATTTCCTCCATCTTGGCTTCACAGTCATCATAGTTTTCTTCGGCTTCTTCCAGAGACTCTGCGTTGACTTCGTTTCCTTTGCTATCTTGAACTTCATTCAGAGAGCAATCATCAAAATTTTCGGCAGTTTCTTCAGTTTCAGATAACTGTTCACTATCAACTTTTACTTCGGGTGGAGTTTCGTTGATTTCTCTATTTTTGCCGCTTTCTAAATTGAAGCTCATATTCTATCCTCCATATATAAAATAACGCATAACGCAGACACGGTATGGTTTGCACAAATCAAGCCACATCCGTGTCTGCGTAGAATTATCACACCAACACTTTGCGTGTCTTGGGACCGGATTTCTTTTGAGAGAGTTCCTCGCCGCCAATGGGCTTACCGGAAGCAGGAACAGCTCGCTCTTTACCCCAATCACGGATTGCTTCGATTTTTTCCGGGCTTGTCTGAGAAAGAGGCACAACATTGTTAAATGCTGTAATCATATTTTCTTCATTAAGCACGAAATTACTATTAGCAATAGAACGATACGCCAAATCTCTCACGGTAGATTCAAGGTCGGCACCTGTAAATCCGTCAGTAAGTTCTACGATTTTATCTGCAAACGGACCGATAAAATCAAGTTTCAAGTATTTACGCATATACAGCGAAAGAATGTCTCTACGCTCATCAGACGTCGGCAAATCGACGAAAAACAACTCGTCAAATCTACCTCTACGCAAAAGCTCAGAGGGGAGCATAGAAACATCATTTGCGGTTGCTACAACAAACACCTGCTTTTTGCACTCCTGGAGCCAGAACAAGAACTGTCCTACCATACGAGTAGATACTCCGCCATCGTTAGAACCACTTGCACCGGACAAGCCTTTTTCAATCTCGTCAATCCAAAGAATACAGGGTGAAACATTTTCTGCTGTAGTCAAAGCATCCTTTAACTGTTGCTCAGACTGACCAACATAACTGCCTTGAACCGTAGCAAAATCCAAGCGATATAACGGTAGCTTCCAGTTAGCGGAAATCGACTTTGCAGAAAGGGACTTACCACATCCAGGAACACCAACAAGCAAGATTCCTCTCGGCGGCTGCAAACCTTTTGCTCGTAGTTCATCACGCTTTTCGGGCGTGAGAAGCTCTTTCTTTTCGTTTAACCACTTTCTGAGACCAGCTAATCCACCAACATCTTTTACGCTTTCATCCACATCAATTTTTTCCAAACCGGAGATGTCAGAAAATAGTCTATCTTTTGCATATCTGATTTCATCCATATCGGATTTTTTGATGCTTTTATTTGCTATCAAAGCGGCAATTACGTTTTCGGCTTCGATGCGAGTCACGCCCGCCAAAGTAGAGGCAGCTTCACGAATATCGGTATTATCCCATTCAATGGGGATTTCAGACCGATAATCGTCTATGTATTCTTTGATGATGGAATACATTTCATCTTCGTTTGGCAGGTCAACTTTGATAACCATACCTAATCTTTGTAGTTGATTCCAAACGGCGTTGTTTGTCAAAACTATTACTACGCCACCGGACTCATTTGCCAATGTAACCAAGTCCAAAATCTGTCTTGCATCACTATTGTCGCTACTAATATCGGGAACTTCGGTCAGAATGAGCGTCATATACTGCTTGCGTTTCATCTGCTCACTCATAAAGTCGATAGCCCCATACACGGATTTGTCATCGTTAATTGACTTTTCCGTGCTCAAATCATAAATACCCTTTGATAGCGTATGCACATAGAAAGGTAGAGTCAGTTCCTCGGAAATCTCTTTCAAAATATCCAATGTTCTTGCTCTTTCGATTGTGTTTATTGCTATGAAAGGGATGCGAGCGATAGAGTATCTTTTCAAGAGTTCTTTGCTCTTTGCAACATCACTCATACATCAGCTCTCCTTTCAAAATGCGTTTACTTTATTATTTCTCACAATACTTGCGAGTTTACCGCTACGGTCTTTCTTCGCAGAATCCTCAAGAGAAGTCTGCATACTGTTCGCTTGACTAATTACCAACTGGTGATACTGCTGACGGTCCTTCTCCGGGATTGCGGGAAGATTGATTGCCTTCGACAAGAAGCACATCTCCTTGCGGAGGGCAAGGAGAGCCTGTACAATGGCTCTCTCTTGCCCATTGGAACGTGTCATTTCCTTTTGGAACTTATCTGAAGCAGCATTCATTCGATAGTTGATAGCATCAATCAGCTTTTTTGCAAACCGTTCGGCAACACCGGATTGCCATTCAATAGTGCCTTTCTGCATGGCAGACAAAACAGCTTCGTCATCAGACTTGGCTTTCAGCATATCCAAAACAGCAACCCAATCGGAATATGTCTTCGGAGGTGCAATAGCCGTTGTCAACATCGAATTAGCGCCTCCTTACCATTACCTGCGGAGGCTCAATACTCCAGTTAGGCAATCCCTGTGCGAATACGTTGTTAGGTTCCACATATTTTACTGCCTTAGCAGGAGCTTCCTGTGCAGGTGCAAATGCAGGAGCGCTGTTTTGTGCTTCCTGGGGGACAGTGATTTCCGCACCGCAAGAAATGCAGAATTTGCTATCAGACTTGTTGATTGCTCCGCATTTAGGGCAAGGAACATTAGCTCCGGAAGCTACAGAGTTTATAAAATTAGCTTTACTTTTAGCATCCATTTTCTTTTCCTCCTTTACTGAACCTTAATTCTACGGCTTGAATCAGAAAGCTTCTTTACATACTGCTCGGGAGTGATCTGGTCGAGGAAGTCAATAACCTTCTGGCTTTCAGCATCCTTTTCAGCGAACTCAGCTCTAAAATCAACAACTTCGGCGAGAGTAGCTCTGATAATCTGAGAACCATTTTTGCGTTTTTCCTCAAACTGAGTTTCGATGTTCTGCCGGTTCTGCTCAATTTTTTTCTTCTTAGAGAAGTGATTGATAACCATGCCGATACCTGCGATAATCGCAATCAAACCAAGGAAACCACTGCCTGCGATTAGCATAATCAAACCGATACCGCCAATAGCAGCACCACCCCAAAGGCAGAACTTTTCAAAGCCGGAGAGAACAACTTGGGCAAGAGCATTGGCTTTTTCCTGATCAACCAATGCGTTGAATTTGCCGATAAGTTCAGCCTCATTTTGACCATCGGTAGTCTTGTCGTTGAAGGTATCCACATTGATTTCGATTTCGTTCGGAATCTTCATACGATTCTGAGCAACAACATCGTTGTACGCATTGCTTACCCACTCTTTGGAAAGTGCAATAGCAAACTTCTGGGTAGAAACACTTGCATGGGAGCTTTCGGGTTTCATAGCCGCATCAGTAAGCAACTGAGTGAAATCCTTGTGTTCCTCAAAAGCAGTTTGTTCAACAGCCATATTCTGACGAGCACGGTCTTCATCGCCATCGAAATCAATGATGAACTGATTGTACTTTTCCTCTTTTTTAAGAGGAATTTCTTCATCATCGAACTCAGTAACAAGGCTGTTCAAGATTTCATCAAGTTGAGCTTTTAGAGAATCAGTAGAAGCTTCCTGCTCAAAAATAGCAGCGAAATATCCGAGAATTTCTGCGTGAAGCATCGCTCCTTCCATAATATCTTGAAGAACAGGCCATGTTTTACTGTATTTGCGAAGATATGTATATCCGTCAGATTCGAGAGGCTTTCTCTTGAGATTGATGGCATCAGACCACTGTTTTGTCTGTTGTTCCACAAAACCAGGCTTGTCTGCAAGATGTTCGAGCCATTCACCCATCTGCTTGGAAACAACACCTTCGGAGTCGGCACCCAACAGACCACTTGCAAAGGCATCAAGAATAATGACAGTTTTTCTGTCAAGGTTTTCTTCATCCTGGTTCGCAAGATAACGCTGTGTCCATTTAAGAGCAGCACTCTTGCGATCCGCACGACGGCAAATCAGAGCGAAGAACAAAGATGTCTTTTCATCATTCCTTTTGATGCCTTCTTTAAGGGCACGTTCAGCCAATTCAGGCTGGTCGTTAATCCAAGCTGCAAGTGCTACCAAGCAAGGTGCAAGCCAGTAACCAGGAGTGGAAATCATCAGTTCTTCCGTAGCGTTGCTGATGGTGTCTTTCTTGACAATACCAATGTCATCCGCCTGGAGAATACCGGTGGTAGTTCTTCTGACAATGTCATAATGACCGAACCGCTTCTCTATCTCCTGTCTAATTTGAATGACTCTCTGCTGTGCCTTGGACAGAGCGTTTGCTCTAACCTGGAGCTGCACAAAGTCGTGAAAATCACGTGCCAATGCACCAATTTCGTCGTAGACAACTTTAACGTTGTTGTTCACTGTGTCAACGTTGCGGTCGACTACTTCAATGTTGTTGTTCAACGTACCAAGATTGTTGTTGATAGCTCTTAAGCCATTCTCAATAGCACTTAGGTTTGCTGAACTAATTGCGTAATCTGCCATAATCTCTTTACCTCCGTTTTTTAGTTGGATTTTTTATATCTAAGATAGTCAGACAGGTATTTCTGTCTTTGACCATCATTTAAATCTTCTTTTTGAGCAAGGATATAACCCAACACACAAAGTCGCTCAAAATCACTTTGTACGTTTGCTTTCTTCATCAATTCAGAGTTTAGGAAAGTATCGAACGATTTTGGAGCGAATTTCTTTACTGCCCATTTCTCTAAAACCTTGTTGGTTGCAACATTGGCATTGATGTATTCGGAAATCTTTTTGTAATACTTACAGCGATGCTCGCAATACGAACAGCCTGCATGGTGGCATATAATCTCATCGTAACCACTTGCGATGTCATAAACCTTTTTCTTTACCTCAGTTATGACCTCGCTACGGTTCTTTTCGTAATATGATTTTACGAGTGGCAGTTTTACACATTTAGGTCTGTTATCTCCCTCAGCATAAACTGCTGCATAGCCACGTCTTAAAGAGCTTAAATATTCAATTTGTTCCGGACTCATGTTCATAGCTCTGCCTATAGTCTCTCTGTCTTCAAGAGCAACAGTGCGATGTACGATTTTCAAGTTCGTATTTTTTATCGTATCTGGAGCCAGTTTCGTAGGTATCTGGTCTGCAATCAAAATACCTTGTCCGAAAGTTCGGATTTCGGCAAGCAGATTGCAGAAGAACTCAACAGATTTAGCTCGTGTGTTGCCACCCTCGCCAGATTCAGAAACATTTTTCAGCAATCGGTGAGCTTCTTCGACCATGAGAATATGAGAGAGATGTTTACTACCTTTCGTCATTTGAGATTTTCGGTATTCATAGAGCTGAACAAGCAAAATACCGATAACAAAAGATTTTGTTTCATCGTCTCCCAAGTCCTCCAGTTCCATGACTACCGGACGTGAAAGTAATTCCTCAATAGGAACAGACTTGGGTGTGTTAAGCATCGCACCTTTTCCACCAATCATCAAAGAGTAAACTCGTGCCTGTAGCGCAGCCTTTACATTTGATTGAACTTCTTGGTGATACCCCATATTGTCAACGATGACATCAATCTTGTTATAGAGGTCGGATAGCGTTGGATACTCAGTTAGTCCGAAACGATTTATGTTTTCTACAATATCCCATCCTCGGTCGCTATAGATTTCATAGACAGCTTTTTCAAGGATATAAGGCATTGGAGGGTACAAATCGAACGCAGCCTTAAAAGTGGAAAGCAAGTAGTCTATGTGGGTTTGAAGCGAAATCTTTGGGTTGGTTTCAAACGGATTGATTCGATACCGTACTGATGTCTGAGCTGCCTCAGCACCTAAAGTAAACACAAGCAACTCCTCAAAACCCTTTAGATTTCGGAGTTCCCAATACTCACGTTTAGCCGACTCTATAACCATAAACGGAACTTTTTCTTGCCTGTCATTGGCGTTCCACAATGTGTTCAAAATCGACTTTGAGGTATTTGTTTTACCACCACCGGTTATTCCAATAATCAAAGCGTGACGAGTGAAATCGTCTTTCTCCATCGAATAAATATTATTTGCAGTAGAGTTATCCTTTCTTCCGGCAACACAAATATCACCGATGGGGATAGGTTTTTTTAACTGTTTTTTTGTTCTATTGGAAACATCGAACTCAACATATTGGTCGATGTAATACCCAGGGAACTCTTTTGTCGGCAACTGACACATTGTTGCTAATTGGTCACTATTGAGTACCGTTTGATATTTATAGATAAACAAAGTGATAGGTTGAGCTATTCCTGCTCGTTGCCATCTTCCCAAAGGATGAAGGTCTGGATTTTCAATCAAATCAGCCATCATATATGTATTGGAAATTACATCTTTAATCGAGTTGTAATCAATCACTCTGAATGGTTCGGGTTTTGATTCCTCACCCGAATAACTCGCCTTAATGATATTTCCAAGTCGCTTTGCATCCATTGCGTTATCAGATGCAAAGTAACCATTTACACGCCACATTCCTCGTGCTGTTCCGACCTTTAGCATCTGCTCAAGAACTTCAAGATTTTCAAAATAATTTTTGCTGTGGAAATCTTGTTTTTGTGCAGATAAATTGCCTTGTGCTCCGCCGGAAATGGTTTGGTTAATGAGTGTAAAAACACTTTCCATCTCCTCAAGGATTTTTTCGTGTCCGAGTGTAACAGCGATATTACTGATACCAGATGCAAGTATTACATAGGTAAAGTTTTTGCCTTGCATACCCCGGCAAATGTTTTCAATCTGAAAACTCTTTTTTTCAGCACCAAGCTTATCGGTTGGGATACCTGCGAACATTCCACCATATTCTCGTGGGCTTGTTCTCAACGGATTTTCAGAGACATATTCTATATCAATGCCTGGAAAAACAGATTCATACGAAGAACGTAAGCCGTCTCGCAATACTTTCATTGTTCCGATGTATATGTCAATTCCGTTCTCATTTCCGATAATTGCATACGCAAATGGCACTCCGTGTCGAACGCTACTATTGAGAATATCACCAACCAATGTGCTTACTGAAAAGTCTTGTTCTGTTTCCCAAAATCGAGTCAAACCATTCACTTTGAAAAACTGCATATTTTGACTTTCTTCATATCCGTTAGATATGAAGTTTCCATTAGGAATAAAATCAAGGTCTTTTCTGCAGAGAGCGTGGTTTTTTTCGGCAGAAGTATATCCGTTATAATTTGCCATTTGCCACCCTCCTTGTTAAAAAAGCCGTTTTATCAGTGAAAATATTGCGCCAATAATAACACCAAATATCTTTAATGCTTTGGGCAAGTTCGTGAGACAAAGAATAATCACAACAGCCCAAATAATGCCCTCTAATCCGAGTCCGGATACCATCATAAATATCAAGGCGAGAACAATCGCTGTAATAAACCAAACAGCGCCTTGCCCCATACTCCTCGTAGGAGTAATTGTGGTTCCGCTTGCTTTATTTTTGATTACTTTGGCAATAATGTTATTGTTGGAATCTCTACGTCCATATACTTCAACGTCATTATTTTCGCTCACAGCTCCGTTGTTTAATTTGCCATAAACAATAACTTGGTCGCAGGCATTACCGAGAGCATTGAGAGACGTGCCGGTGAAGTCTGGAAAAACTTGGAACATTGTAACATCATCATCAAGGGTAAAGGGTATTCCCGTAAACAATGCTCGGAACCACTTTGCCAGAATGGAACGCTTTTGGTTGTCCACCATAATATTTTTGGTTATACCGCTTGTAAGAGGTTGACTTCCGGAAACACGTTGGACGGGTTGCGAGTTTACTACAGTTGTATTTTGCTGTGCAACCTGTGGTGCTTGTCCAGCCGAATAAACTTGAACTTGTGGCTGTGAATCCGTTGGAGTCATATCATTTCCATACGGGTCTTGATTGGCGAGAGAAGTACCACCATTCAAGAGAACCTTTCTGTTAGCCCCCTTTTTCGGAGCGTATGAACTACTATTTTGGCTGCTATTACTATTGTTCAGAATACTATGTTTATGTTGCGGAGTAGGTGTGTACGTTGGATTAGTAGCGGTGTTTTGTGCATAAGGGTCTTGCCCAATCGCACAAAGTTCACATATATCTCCTTGATTATCCACTTCATTAACGCCGCAAACTCGACATTTATGTGACATTCTCAATCCTCCTTGCTCTGAGATTTTCGGCTTTAATTTTAGCTGCGCTGATTAGCTAATGATTTTATAACTTCATCATTTGAGACCGAAGCACACCGTGCATACTCCATCATTACCACAGCCCTAATTGCTCCTTTAGCTTGGTCATCAAGACGTTCTAACAATTCTTCCGATTTGTTACCTAAGAAGGAACTGATTTCAAAATCGGAATAGTCCACGCCGTCATTAAATCTAATCACTAATTTCTGCGGGAAAATAGATAATTGCCGAATCATCTTATGCGTTTTTTGATTGTGGTCATAGAAAAGAACCAACGACAGATATGTGCTCCACGCCATCCTTCTGACTTTTCTCTCGATGGCGCTGTAGGTTTGCCTTGACACACCAATCAAGTTTGCAAGTTCTTCTTGCGATATTTCAGCCTTAGTCCTTAATACGGTAAGGTTTGGGGTTAGCGTGGCTATAAAGCTATCTTTTTCTTCATCAGTCAGCAACCATTTTGATTCAATATCCATCTAATAGCTCCTCTCTGTAGCATTAAAAAATAAACTTTCGTAAAGTATATAACTTTAAGTTCAACATCTCACGATAGTTATCATGTAAAATTATACATGATGTTGCCGAAGTTGTCAATAGATGTGAGAAAAAAGTCGAAAAAGCATTCGCAAAATTGCCTTTTTGATAGTGGATTTTACATAAAAACATAGCTCCTTGCAATGTTAAAATCTCTATTCGCCGTCAAAATATTCGTCAACATCATATAAGAAAGGAGGTCATAATCGTGCCTAGAAAAGGTGAAAACATTTATAAGAGGAAGGACGGCAGATGGGAAGGAAGATACATTCGTTCCTACAGTGTAGAAAACAAAGCCAAGTATGCTTATGTTTATGGAAAAACTTACAGTGAAGTGAAACAGAAACTTGTCAGTGAACGTAGTAATACAAAAATATGTGCTTCTCCTCGAAGTTCATTAACTTATAATGAGCTATTGGATTCCTGGCTTCATACATCCCAACTAAACACAAAAGAATCTACCCATGCTCGGTATGTACATCTAGTAAACACCCACATTAGAAGCATCAGCGAATTAGAGTCGGGGTTACACACCAACGACGACCCTGCGGAAATCGCAAAGAAAGCACTCGTAACAGCGTGTGCATTTTACGATGCAGATTGGGCAGGCGTTATCGAAATCGACCTGGAACTCAACATTTGGGCTACAGGTTGGTGGCACAACATCGACCCTGCCGTGAAGAAATTGGAGAGGATGCAGGAGTTTGAAAACCTTATGGTGATGCCCAGCATCATTGAAGCAATCAAGAAGCAAAAGCCCATCATCTTTTCTGATGTTGAGGATATTGCAAAAACCTCTCCCAAAGAATACCAAGTCTATAAGCGACTTGAAGCACATTCCATTATGGCTGTGCCTTTCGGACCCAAGCCTACTTTATTACAAAGGCCTGTACCGGCTGTCGCATTTGCGAAGCAGTTTGCCCACAACGCTGTATTGATTTTGCGGTTATCCCTGCTGCGATTTGGCAAGAGCACTGCCTGCATTGCGGAAATTGCTTGTCGAGTTGTCCGCAAAAGGCGATTATCCGGAGATGAAATGGCGTAGCCCGAACAAAGCTGTATGTCATGAAGTTCCTTGCCTTAAGAGTAGGGGATGGATTCGGAACAAAGGATTCCCATAAGGAGGAATAAACAGCGATTGTTTTTCCCGTTTTTCATATCTGCACGGAAAATATGCCAACGCGGAAGTTTTAAAGGTGCAGGATACTTACTTGAAGAAAGCCTTCGAAAAAAGATCCTGGAGCTCGCTGGGGGAAGTCCATCCAGGGGGATTTTTGGGAAGTGTTACACCCTGTAATGTAATGCGATCTGCAACGGCAAGAACAGCCTGAGATACAGTGGTTTCTGTTCGGATTATGGCAAATGGCTGACTCGCCATGCTTCAAAGCATGGTAAGGGCCTAATACACTTTGTGCTTGCTTTTCCCAAAGCCCCCTTATGGCCCCCATTCCACAGGCAGTTTATGCGTTCTGGTAGGCAAAGGCTTTTTCCCAGCAAAATATACTGGGGTATTTGGTTTTATGCGAAGCATCGGAGTTATTTGGAAATTATAGAACATCATGTTGTTAGAAGGAAGTGCGCAACAATGACACATGAAGAACAGAGGGTCTATCTGATTCAAGAGTTATTGGCAGAAGAAAGATATAAAAATATATCTATCCCTGTGGACGAGAAAGAGCAGAAAGATTTGCTACGTAGTTTGATGAATGTGCGTATGCCAAAGCCCCTTAGTCAGGATTTTTTTAAAATACAAGATAAATACTTGCAAACAGAGCGGGACATGCGGGGGATCATTGAAAGCGAAGAGTTGCCTTCTATCCCTGGAGATCCCCGTATGGTTTTGTGGCAGGGGGATATTACAACGCTAAAGGTGGATGCAATTGTAAATGCTGCAAATAGTGCGTTACTTGGCTGTTTCCGCCCTCTCCACACCTGCATTGATAACATTGTGCATTCCAGAAGCGGTATCCAATTACGGCTCTTTTGCTATGACATGATGAGCAAACAGGGCCACGAGGAACCTGCGGGACAAGCAAAGATCACGCCGGCTTTCAATTTGCCCAGCAAATATATCCTGCATACCGTGGGGCCAGTTATCGGTGGCGCGGTTCGAAAGCAGGATTGCGAAGCCCTTGCGTCCTGCTACCGCTCCTGCTTAGAACTGGCTGTGAAGAACAACTGCCAGAGCATCGCCTTTTGTTGTATTTCCACTGGGGAATTTCATTTTCCCAATGAAAAGGCTGCGGAAATAGCAATTCAAACTGTGACATCCTTTTTGAATACACGGAAGGAAAATATTCGGGTTATCTTTAATGTTTTCAAGGATATAGACCTTCACATTTACCAAAATTTCCTGGGGGTATCCAGATGCTAAAAACGGAAAGAAAAGCCGAGCAAAAGGTTATTGAGTTTCAAGAAGTATTAGATCAGACGGATACGGTTTTAATTGGTGCTGGAGCTGGCCTTTCAACCGCTGCCGGCTTTGCTTATGGCGGAGAGCCGTTCCGCCGTTATTTTGCCGACTTTGATGAAAAATATGGGTTTCACGATATGTATTCCGGGGGATTTTATCCGTTTCCCACACTGGAGGAACATTGGGCCTACTGGAGCCGGTTTGTTTTTTTGAACCGCTACTGCGATCCACCCAAGCCGGTATACAAAAACCTGTTGGAGCTGGTGAAGGACAAAGACTATTTTGTCCTTACCACCAACGTGGATCACTGCTTTCAAAAAGCCGGATTTGACAAGCACCGCTTATTTTATACACAGGGGGATTATGGCTTGTGGCAGTGCTCCAAGCCGTGCCACAACAAGACATATGACAACGGAGATATTATTCGTCAAATGGTGGAGGCCCAAGGTTTTCAGGTGACAGGACAAGGGATGGAACTGCCCACCGGCACCGTGTCAAAGATGGCGGTCCCTACCGAGCTGGTTCCCCATTGCCCCAAATGCGGCGCACCGATGGCGATGAACCTGCGGGCAGATCATACCTTTGTCCAAGATGAGGGATGGTATACTGCAGCAGGCCGTTATGATGATTTTGTCCGGCGTCATAAGAATACGCCTGTTCTCTATTTGGAGCTGGGAGTGGGCATGAATACGCCGGGCATAATCAAGTACAATTTTTGGCGGCAGGTTTATCAAAATCCGAAAGCAAACTACATCTGTATCAACAAGGGGCAGTCTTATGCGCCAAGAGAAATTGCTAACCGTAGCATTTGCCTTGATATGGATGCAGCACAAGTACTGATTGGCTAGAAATTTGTACATTTGCAGGAATGGGTCCATTCTGCATATCATGAAAGCATAGGGGAAATCTCCCATGAGAAAATGGGGATTTAAGATACCCCAATCCCACCGAGGGAGGCGTTGCCGTCCGGAACTTCAATAGCCAACGCGGATCTATACGCAGGAAAACGGGAGTGCTGGGGGTATGGATGAATTTTTGTGAGGGGCCATATATTCCCGTTAGAAAAGTATAAAATATATATAACGCTCTTTGGAGTTGCCGCTTATTCTTTGTATAGAGTAAGCGGCTTTTTCATGCCTGTTTTTATAGGGGCATCGCAACAAAGGCCAATCGATTCACATACTGCTGGGTAGGGAAAGGCGCATGCAGGAAATAAGCGGCCTATAGAACTATATGGCGTTTTGTTTACCGCAGGGGATATAGAATATTTATTGGTCTGTTTCCAACATCTCCCGAAGGCACTGCAAAAATGTTCCTGCCGCTTTGGAGAACACCTGATATTTTTTCCAGACAATAAAACCATGCGCTTCTAACCGGGGAGAAAATGGCCGGAAGCAAAGATTGCTGCCATGCGTATTGATAAGCTTGTCGTAGCAGATAGCATATCCTAATCCTTCATCGACCAAAAGGGAAGCGTTGAATACCAGGTTATAGGTGGCTACAATGTTCAATTTGGAGGCCTCCCGTTTTAGCCAACCGCCTAAATAGGTATCATCGCCTTTTTGATGGGAAGTAATCAAAGGCTTGTCCCACAAATCCTCTGGGGAAATGCTTTCTTTTTGTGCCAAAGGAGAATCCTTGCGCATCAGTACGCCCCATGTATCCTTTACAGGGACCGGAATGGCCTCATATTTCTGTGAATCAACTTGGCTGAACAATAGCCCAAAGTCAATCAGCCCCTTATCCAGATATTCGAGCACATGTTCTGCATTGCCGCTGGTAATGTGATAATGAATATCCGGGTGCGTTTCTTGTAGCTTTTTTGCAGCTTGGGCGAGCAGGCGCATGACATCTGTTTCACCTGTGCCAATATATACATCCCCCACAATGGTTTCACCAGAGCGGATGATTTCTTCTTCTGTACGCCGCATCAGTGAAAGCATTTCTTCGGCCCGTTTGCGAAGGATCATTCCTTCTTCCGTCAATACGACTTTCCGGGAACCCTTTACGCCGCGGATAAGCAATTGCTTTCCCAATTCCATCTCCATCGCTTTGAGCTGAGTGGATAAAGCTGGTTGTGAGATGTGCAGGGATTCTGCTGCTGCGGTAATATTCTGTTCCCTTGCTACAGCTAAAAAGTATTCCAATAAACGAAATTCCATGTAAATCGCCTCCTATACAAAAGTATAACGTTAAATAATATAAAAATTAATTATGAAAAATAATAAAGAATAAATATTTGATATATAATTAAAAGCTCCGTATACTTGAGTTGTAGAAATGAATTTGAAAAGGAGGCATTTCAGATGAATAGCAGTTATACCCCAAAAAGCTGGATTTTCTGCGTTTCCTTCTTCCTCAGCATAGCAATCCTTTTGACAGGATGTTCAGGGAGGTCAGAAGATCCCATGAAAGATTCGGAAAACAGCAGCACAGCACAAATCATATCGGATACAGAAGAATTAAATCTGGTCTCTCCTACTTCGGAGATTGTTGAGTTGGAGGATGGCTTTTCGACTGTCCGATACGATGGGGATTATGGTTTTGATGGCTTCCTTGCCCAAGGCGGAGCTTCTTCCGATGGAGAAGTAATAGAATATCTTGCCAGCAACCTGCTTTCTGATTTGAATTTGGGGGACTTGCTAGGAGGGCTTTTTGGATGCAGTACCATTGCCGTGCAAAGCCCAGAAGGCAACGCCTTGTTTGGCCGCAATTTTGATTGGGAAAACTGTGCAGCTATGGTTGTGGAATCCCATCCTGAAAATGGGTATGCATCCCTTTCTACCGTGAACATGGATTTTATCACCCAAAATGTAGGAGGTGGCATGGTAGGTATGGCCCTAAATATGGATGCGGTCAAAACACTTGCCGCCTTGTATGCTCCGCTGGACGGGATGAATGAAGCTGGCTTGGCAGTTTCGGTGAATATGATTCAAGATCGTTCCACCATTGAGCAGGATACGGACAAGCCGGACATTACCACCACAACGGCGATCCGCTTGTTATTAGACCATGCCGGGAGTGTGGATGAAGCATTGGAACTACTAGAGCAATATGACCTGCATGGTTCTATGGGGATGATGATCCATTTCGCGATAGCAGATTCTGCGGGCCGAAGCGTGGCGGTAGAGTATGTGAATCAAGAAATGGCCGTTACAGAGACGCCGGTGCTGACAAATTTTTATCTAGCGGAAGGGGAGAAACAAGGCATTGGAACCCAACAATCCCATGAAAGGTATGATATCCTGCTGGATCAGTTGGAAGAAACCCCTCGGATGGGGATGGAAGACGTTCGGGATGCCTTAGACAGCGTGAGCAAGGATAATTTCGGTGAATTTGAATCCACCGAATGGAGCATCGTCATGAACTTGTCTGACGGGGAAGCCCGGTATTATCATCGGGAAAACTACAGCCAAAACTACACGTTCCGGTTGGAAGCTTGATAAAAAGGAGCAATGAATATGGACTATCTGAAAACACTGAGGGATTTGTTTGCCTTTATGAAAAATACCCGTTTGTCAGAAACACAAATGAGGGAGCTGCAAAATCAAAAACTCCGGGCATTGCTCCATTTTGTTTGGGAACGTTCCGCTTTTTACCGGCACACCTTTGAAGAGGCAGGCATCACAGAAAAACAGCTGGACAGGCTGCCCCTATCCGCGTTCCCCACTATAGACAAAACCATTTTGATGGAGCATTTTGAGGAGCTCATCACGATACCGGGGCTGAACCAAGAGCAACTGCGGAAATTTGATGCAGAAAACACGGCGGACCGCCGCCCCTATTTAGGGAAATACCATGTAGTTCATTCTTCGGGCAGTACAGGAAAACCCGGATATTTTATTTATGATGAAGCTGCTTGGCATACGATGTTGCTTGGTATTATCCGAGGCGCCTTGTGGAATATGACCATCCTACAGATCCTAAAATTGTTGGCGGGAAGGCCCCGGATTATTTACATAGCTGCCACAGATGGACGTTATGGAGGGGCTATGGCGGTAGGGGATGGCATTGACGGCGTGGGGCAAAACAGATGTATCTGGATAACCTTACGATCCGGGATTCAGAGATGACGGAACATTGCAGGGCAGCGCTGTGGTATTCCGACCATATTTCCATTGGGAACACCAAACTTCATGGCATCAAAGCCCTGCGGGAGTGCGCCGATGTAATAATGACAGGATGCGATGTAAATTCCCCGGAATTTGGCTGGTCCGTCCACAATATGGAAATGAAAGACTGCACCGCCGAGAGCGAATATTTTATGATGCGTTCTACAGGCCTACACTTTACAAATGTACGAATGAAGGGCAAATACTCCTTCCAATATATCGAAAATTCTATTTTTGAAAATTGCATCTTCGATACCAAGGACGCTTTCTGGCATGCAAAAAATGTCACCGTCCGCAACAGTATTGTGAAAGGAGAGTATTTGGCTTGGTATTGCGAGAATGTTACCTTTGAAAATTGCAAAATCATCGGTACACAGCCTCTGTGTTATTGCAAAGGATTGAAGCTCATTCATTGCGAAATGATCGGCTGTGATCTGGCCTTTGAACGCAGCGAGGTGGAAGCTACGATTACAACGCCAGTTCTCAGCATAAAAAATCCTTTGTCCGGTCATATCACTGTGCCAGAGGTAGGCGAAATTATCCGGGATCTTGAAGAAGCAAAAGGGACAGTTCAGGTGCAAAAGCCGGGGGCTGGCGGCATCTGTGCCTGTGCGTAATGGAAAGGAAAGGGAGGCCTCATAGTCTCCCTTTTCTGCATAGAGGAGGTATGGTATGGAATATTTGCTGCGGGGAATTTTGATTGGCCTTTTATTTGGACTTCCATTTGGAGCAGTTGGCGCCCTAACCGTCCAAAGGACCTGGAGCTCAGGAGTGAAAGCCGGCCTTTTGACAGGCTTCGGTTCCTCTGTGGCAGATTGTGCCTATGCCTGTATTGGGGCCTTTGGGCTGACTCTTATCTCAGACTTTCTGCTCCGTTTCCAGGGGATTATTACCGCTTTGGGCGGAGTGCTGATCTTGGCCATGGGGCTAAAAACGATGCTCTGTCCACAGAAAGAACTCCCCCAGGAGGAACCTTTGGAAGGGGGCAAATTGTTCCTCACTTCCTTCGCGATTGGTATTACCAATCCGGCGGCTATTTTGACTTTTCTATTTGCGTTTTCTTACTTCGGAATTTCGGAAATAGCTGGCTGGATAAACGGCATCCTACTGGTGGCGGGTGTGTTCCTAGGGACCTATTTTTGGTGGGGAGCTCTTTCAACTTTCACACAATTTGTCAAAAGAAGAGCAGCCAAATTCCAACTGCATACGATGAACCGTATTTTTGGAGGTATCCTTTGTGCCTTTGGAATCAGTGTTTTTATTAAGCTATTTCTATAAATTTTCTGTATAAGAGAGTGGTGAATATGATGAGGAAAGCGATATCCTTACTGTTTATTACCGTTTTTTCCTTGGCACTGTTGCTTGCAGGTTGTGGGAATAATGAACAAGCAGCAAGCGGTCTGGAAGACCTCCCTTCCACTCCAGTGGAAACATCCTCGGAAACCGCAGTGTCTGCGGTGCTGGGAGTATCCGGATCGGAGCAAGAATCTGCCGGGCCCGAGTTGGACAGGGCTTCTCCTTCCAGTTTAGCGCAGGAATCCGAAGCAGTAGGAAATGAAACCAACGAGGAGGAAAACAGCGGCATGCAGATGTATGTACAGATCGGGGAGAGCACCTTTACCGCCACTTTGGAGGAAAATACAGCAGTTGATGCTCTGATAGAAATGATGGAGCAGGGGCCTGTTACCATCGCAATGAGCGACTATTCGGGTTTTGAAAAAGTGGGGCCGCTAGGAACGAGCCTCCCTACCAGCAATCAGCAGACTACTACGCAAGCTGGGGACATTGTGCTGTATCAGGGAAATCAAATAGTGTTGTTTTCCTTGAGAGCTTCGGAAGCCTTCTGATAGGTTTCATAGGTTGTAAAAGAGGTGGTGTCCGCCTCTACATAGGGGGAGATCAGGGCCAATGTGTTTGTATACATCTCCTCAAAGGCGCCGCTTTCAAAATAAGTGGTGATAAATTCGTCGAATAACTGATGGTAGCGCTCAAGATACGTATCCTCTGCAAAAATCCAGGAAAGCATGGGGCGGTCCTCCATCTGTCCGCTCAGAAGCGGGTCGTCGATGGGATAGTTGACCAGGGAGGTTGCGCCGCCACCGGAAGAGAATCCTCCAAACGCCAAATTGTAGTCCCAAGGGATCATGGAGAGGACGCTGTCATCCTCGTAGAGATAGTAGTTGTGGATCATATTCCCGGTGTAGCTATCCCCATTGAGCACAAAATTGTGGACGACAAAGTATCGGATCACGGCGTCGATGTCCAGGACTTCCTCCAGATTTGCTCCTTCGTTTAGTTGTTTTATGGAGGCGATGAGCCGGTCCTTATCGGCATCGGTGATGGAAAAAGTAGCATTGTCAAAAATATGGGAATAGCTGTCATAGTCGTCACCCAGATAAAGAAGCTTGGTATCGTCGGAATTGCTCATACCGCCACCCTGCCCGTTCATGCTGTCGGGCTTGTAAAGCAGGCCATAATCGGAGCCGAAATTGCGTTCCGCAAAGGCCTCTTCAATCCCTTCGACGGCCATATAGAAGCCGAAGTATGTCCCGTTTACGGTCAGCGTTGTGTAGCTGCACAGCGGCGCGGCGACGCCTATGGAGCGGAACATATCATAACAGATATAGTCTTTTAGGTAGGTGTTGTCCTGGATGAGGTTGTTTAGGCAGAGTTTGTCCAGGCCATAGTAGTTTTGGGCGTCGTCGTAGTGGTCAAATTCGACCTTAAAGCTATACCGGTCCGTAGTGACCTGGCTGAGAGAGGAATTTCCCTTGGTGCGAATCCCGACATTATTGAGCGCGGTTCCATCGATTACAATGCTGCATGTGATGTATTCCTTTTCCTGGGCATTGTCCAGAAGGTTTTGCCAGTCATCCTCGTCTACGACAATATCGATGCTATGCACCATATTGGTGTCGAACAGCTTCTCCACATAGGGCATCTCTGTCCGGCTGATCGTGATTCCCAATTGATCCGCATTTACAAAGACAACGGCCGCCAGCAACGTGAGCGCAACGAGGACCCAGCACACCACATCGGTATATGGATGCTTTGTCATAGTTTCACCCCTATCCCATATAGTCTCCGTTGTAACTGACCAGCACGGCGCTTTGGACTCCTTCCATTTCAGAAAGGACATTGATAAAATCGGTGTTGTCGTCCTTGAGACGCACCTCAAAATTGACCTCTATGGCGTTTTTCTGAGCCGTCTTTCCCTTGATAACCATGCGCTGCGTCTGCGTTTTGAGATATGCGGCGGCCCGCTGTTCGGCTGCATGGTCGGAACAGTTTACAACAGCAATGTATGGATTGGTGTGCGGCTTACGGTTGACAAAGATCAGTAGCACCAGGCCGATCCATACGCTTCCGATCACGGCCAGGGGAATCATACCGGCGGCCAATACGATGCCGACCGCGATGGCCCAGAACAGGAAGGCGATGTCCAACGGCTCCTTGATGGCAGTGCGGAAGCGGACGATGGACAGCGCGCCGACCATGCCCAGGGAAAGCACCACATTGCTCGTGACCGCCAAGATCACCAAAGTGGTAATCATGGTCAATGCAATCAAAGTCACCCCGAAGCCTGCGGAGTACATGACGCCGTTGTAGGTCTTCTTATAAACCAGGAAGATGAAGATGCCAAGCCCAAATGCAAGGAGCAAGGCAATTGCCATATCAAAAAGAGAGACACTGGTCACGTTTTCAAGAAAACTGGATTTAAAAATATCGGAAAATGTCATTGCAATATCCTCCTTTAAAATAAAATCAATCTTAACCATAAAGACGGCAGGCGGCGTATTTTGAAAAGGCTGTCACGCGCCGGTTTGGAATTTGGACGAGATCCTGCACCAGTGTGGGGAGGAATTCGTCCCATTTCACCTCCAGAATGACAGAGGGATCTCCTGTGGAAACCAGAGGACACTCGGGATTCAGAAAATCAACGCAGCGGATTCCTGTGCGCAGGTGATGGTCCAACGTGATGCGCACATTTCCGGCCGGATAGAGGAAGGGTTCGCGGAGGTATTCCACGATAGTCCTAGGGCGCAGTCCTTGATAGAGCATCTTTTGGTATAATTCCGTCAAGAGAGGCCGGCCGGCCGCATCCTTCATCCATGCCCACTTCCCTTCCACAATGGACTGCGCCTCTGCTTGGGTGAGTGGCGCGGTCAGCTTGCTGCATAGGCCGCCGGTTTTCTGCTTTTTTTCCAAGCGCAGAAACGATGGATCGTCCTTGTAATAGCGAATGCGAAATTTTTCCCGGTTGTTTACCCCGTTCAACTTTTCCCGCAGCACCTTATCACAGACGTTGTCAAAATACAAGCTGCGGACAGAATATGTTCCGTTGGGCTCTGCGTGGGGGTCGGGGGAGAGGACCGCACACAGGCGTTGTTTCAGTTCGATATAGTCTCCATAGTTGATGAGATGCTTCCATTCGTGCCGGAATTGCATTTGGCAACGCTCCTTTCTGGAACCCTTTCGCATCTGTGGCGGGGTTCCCTTTCTTTTTACCCAATGGGGAGATTTAACCTGCTTTTTACAATAGAATACAGGATCAGACTGAAATAAACCTGAAATGACAAAAATTTGCGAGCATTCCCCGCTTGATTTTGCCAACATACTTTGACATTTTGTGGGTATGCGGCGGATTTTACGTTTCTATCTATGGAAAACCATTCGTTGGTTTGCGAGGAAAAACGAAAGGCGCAGATTGCTCCTCCTTTTTGATCAAGATCATTGTGGGACGCTTGCCGTACAGCAGATATGATTCAAACAATCATGGTGCTTTTTCCAGGAAAGCAAGCGACGCTCCTTGTTAGTTCAAGCTAATTAAAAGGGAGATTCTATCCGTCCCATGGGGTGTCGATAATCAATCCATGAGGATAAAAGCTGCGTCTAGCAAGGAGAAATTGTCGGTGATATTGCGGCTGGTTTCTGCCATCATAGGTTGGCTCCCTGGCGTTCGCCACGGGGCTACCAGCAACAAGGGCCGGGGAGAAATTATTCGCCTTGCTTCATCTTTTATCAATTACTTGTTGAAAAAACAAATGGGATATAGATTTTTTTTGTGGAATATGATATATTAGGGACACAATAGATTGAAACTTGCAAAGGGGAATTTGCGAATCCCCTGAGAGAGGAGAAGAGCGGATGGATATCAACAGGATTGACGCATATTTGCAGGGGGCGTCCCTGGACGGCTATCAGGAATTTGGCGCGCATTTTAGCCATGAATACGACCAGGATGGCGCACGGTTTACGGTCTATGCGCCGAATGCCTCGCGGGTCATGTTGATCGGGTCGTTTAACGGGTGGACAGGCTACGATATGGAGCGATTGCCCTCCGGCGTTTGGACGATCTTTGTGCAGGGGATCCAGGAGATGGACATGTATAAATACCGGATCTTTACTGCTTCAGGGGAAGCCTATGACCGGGCGGACCCGTTTGCCTTTTACAGCGAGCTGCGGCCAAACACAGCCTCCTATGTCTACAACCTGAACGATTTTCCCTGGACGGATGGAAATTGGATGCGCACCCGCAACAAGAATTATAACCGGCCGCTGAGTATCTACGAAGCACATGCGGGTTCCTGGAAGATTAAGGACCGGCCGGAGGACGAACGCTTCTATCAGTACGATGAGCTGGCGGAATTGCTGATCCCCTATGTAAAAGAGATGGGATACACCCACATCGAATTGTTGCCTTTGACGGAGCATCCGTTTGACGGTTCCTGGGGATACCAGGTGACCGGCTATTTCAGCGCGACAAGCCGGTATGGGAACCCGAAACAGCTGATGCATTTTGTGAACCGCTGCCACGAGCAGGGGATTGGCGTGATTATGGATTTTGTCCCGACCCATTTTGTCTCCGATTTTTATGCGCTGCACCAATTTGACGGCGGATTTGTCTATGAGAGCGAGTATGAGGATCAGCGCTACAGCGAGTGGGGAACGGTGCTGTTTGACTTCTCAAAGCCACATGTCATCAGTTTTTTGCGGTCGGCGGTGGACTTTTGGCTGACATATTATCATTTTGACGGCGTGCGGTATGACGCTGTTGCAAATTTGATTTACCGCAACGGCAATACCAATGACGCGGTAAACGAAAGCGGCATATGGTTCTTGAAGACGTGCAATTATGCCATTCAAAAGCGCCATCCAAATGTTATGCTCATTGCAGAGGACTCTTCGAATTATTTGAAGGTGACGGCGCCGGTAGAATATGGAGGCTTGGGCTTTGACTACAAATGGGATCTCGGCTGGATGAACGATACACTCGATTATCTATCGGTGCCCCCCGCGCAGCGTCCGGGCGTGCATACAAAAATCAGCTTCTCTATGAGCTATTTTTACAACGACATCTATCTATTGCCGTTCTCCCACGATGAAGTGGTACATGGGAAAAAGACCATCATCGATAAAATTGCAGGAAATTACGAGGAGAAATTCCATCAGCTCCGCACCCTCTATCTCTATATGTTTACCCATCCGGGGAAAAAGCTCAATTTTATGGGCAATGAGCTGGCGGAGTTTAAAGAATGGGATGAGAAGAAGGAACTCGGCTGGAATCTTCTGACCTATCCCGCGCACGACGCATTTTGGAACTATTTCCGGGTGTTGCAGCATCTCTATTTGGAGGAGAGCGCCCTCTATCAGGAGGATTACAATGCACAGAGCTTCCAGTGGCTGGATGTCAACGATGCGAGCCGGTGCGTGTTTGCCTATAAACGTAGCGACCTGGCGAAAGAAGAACTGTACATTGCCATCAATTTTTCGAACCGCATGCACATGCATTACCCGCTGATGGTCGATCATTATGGCGTCTATGCGGAGATGCTGAATACCGATGCACTGCCGTTTGGCGGGAAGGGCAAGACGAATGAAGGCGAGCTTCGTGCCCAGATGCGGGGCGGCAAATACTGCTTGGACATCACGTTGGCACCGTTTGCTTCCTGCATCTTCAAACGGATTGCAACCACCGTGCCGCCGACCCGTGCAGCGAGGCCAGGTGAGCGGCCCGCCAAGAAAGTCCCCAAGAAAAGTCCTGCAGAGGAATTGGAGAAAACGGAATAGAACGCAAAAAAGGAGCGGTACAACCGCTCCTTTTTTATAAGGTTCTTTTTTGATTGGCTTTTAAAGAAGATGGATTCCATAACCTTCACAGGCGTTGCGCATGCTGTCCGGCCAGACGGACGCCTGGACTTCGCCGATATGCGCTTTTTCCAGCAACGCCATGCAAATGCGGGATTGCCCAATGCCGCCGCCCATGGTGAGCGGCAAGCGGCCCTCCAACAGCATGCTGTGGAACGGCAGCTGTGCGCGTTCTTCGCAGCCTGCCGCAGCAAGCTGTTTGCGCAGCGCCTCCGCATCGACGCGGATTCCCATGGAGGAGAGTTCCAGCGCACGGTTCAGGATGGGATACCAGATGATGATGTCCCCGTTCAGGGACCAATCGTCGTAGTCCGGAGCGCGGCCGTCGTGCGGCTTTCCGGATTTCAATGCGCCGCCGATCTGGGAGATAAAGACCGCGCCGTATTCCTTGGCGGCGGCGTCCTCCCGCTGCTTCGGCGTCAGATCCGGGTAACGGTCTTCCAGTTCCTGGCTGGAGACAAAGGTGATTTCCTCGGGAATATAGGAATCGAGAACCGGGAACCGCTCCGTCAGGACCGCTTGAGTTTTATGCAGGACCCCCATAATGGCATGGACAGCGCTTTGAAGCGTCTCCATGGTGCGCTCTTCCGCAGTGATGACGCGCTCCCAGTCCCATTGGTCCACATAGACGGAGTGGAGATTGTCGAGCTCTTCATCCCGGCGGATGGCATTCATATCCGTATAGAGGCCGGTATCGGCGCGGAACCCGTAGCGGGCGAGCGCCATGCGCTTCCATTTGGCAAGGGAATGGACAATTTGAACGTCGGCATGGATGTCTGCCACATCGAATTGCACTGGCCGCTCCACTCCGTTGAGGTCGTCGTTGAGGCCGGTCTCCGGCTGTACGAACAAGGGGGCGGATACACGTGTGAGGGAGAGGGCGGAGGCTAGCTCGCGCTCGAAGGTATCCTTCGCGAGCTTGATTGCGATTTCGGTCTCTATAATATCGAGCTTCGATGTGTAATCTTTCGGTAAAATCAGGTTGCTCAAAGCCATGCTTGGTTCATCCTTTCTCAAATGACAGCGCGGAAGTTGGAATAAAGAGAGATACCGCGGCTGAACGTGCAAAATTTACGCCTTATTATAAACCAAAATGGGATTTTTTGCAATCCTAAAGGGAAGAAGTTTCATTTTCAGGTTCTAATAATAAGTTCATATAGGACACATAGGGCTTTGTATACGGTGTGGCCGGAATACTGCCGGACATGGCGTTTTGCAGCGGTTCGGGGAGGGACATGAAAAAGCGTTGTACTTCTCGGTTTTCCTTCAAAAAATCATACAAGGCGTCTTCCAAAAGTAAAGCCTCCTTTCTGAAAGGGATTCAGGGCAAAGCATGGGCGTCTTTTATCTTTTACAAAATCGTTACACACATGCAGAAAATGCTTCACAATGCGGTTTGTAGCGGTAGTTTCGGCAATTTGAACGAAGCTGGGCGGAAGAAATACAGAAAGTGGCGAATTTGTAACAAGAATGATTTTTTTCTTCGAAATCGCAATAGAATCCCTTGCATATTCGGATTGATTGTGATATATTTAACATGCAATGATTCATTAGAAGATTGACCCGTGAAACATTTGGTTGGAGCGGGTTAGTGAATTATGAAATGGAGGAACAAAATCATGTCTAAGAAAATCGTGTTAGCAGGTGCTGTACGTACTGCAATCGGCAAGATGGGCGGCGCTTTGGCAAACGTTCCGGCTGCCACGCTTGGCTCCATCGTGATCAAAGAAGCTCTCAAGAGAGCAAATGTTGCGCCTGACCAGGTGGATGAAGTTCTGATGGGTTGCGTTCTGCAGGCTGCCCAGGGCCAGAACGTTGCGCGCCAGGCTGCTGTTAATGCAGGTATCCCGATCGAAGTTCCGGCTTTGACGCTGAACAACGTCTGCGGTTCCGGTCTGAAATGCGTGAACATGGCTGCTGCGATGATCGAGGCTGGCGAAGCGGATATCGTGGTCGCTGGTGGTATGGAGAACATGTCCTCCGCTCCGTATGCGCTGACCAAAGCTCGCTTTGGCTATCGCATGAACAATGCTACCATGATCGATACTATGGTCAACGATGCACTTTGGGATGCATTCAACGGCTACCACATGGGCATCACCGCTGAGAATGTTGCTGAGAAGTATGGCCTGACCCGTGAGATGCAGGACGAGTTCGCTGCTTGCAGCCAGCAGAAGTGCGAAAAGGCACAGGCAGAAGGCCGTTTTGATGATGAGATTGTTCCCGTTCCGGTAAAGATGAAGAAGGAGACTGTTATGTTCGCAAAGGACGAGGGCCCGCGTGCTGGTGTTACCGCTGAGAGCATCGCAAAGCTCCGCCCGGCATTCAAGCCCGATGGCGGCACGGTCACCGCTGCAAATGCTTCCGGTATCAACGACGGCGCAGCTGCAATCGTTGTTATGAGCGAAGAGAAGGCCAAAGAGCTGGGCGTTACCCCGATGGCTGAGTGGGTCACGGGCGCTTCCGCAGGCGTTGAGCCGTCCATCATGGGCATTGGCCCGGTTGCTGCTACCAAGAAGGCAATGGCTAGAGCGAACCTCACGGTTGAGGATATGGACCTGATCGAGGCAAACGAAGCGTTTGCGGCGCAGTCCCTGGCGGTTGCGAAGGACCTCAACTTTGATATGTCCAAGGTCAACGTCAACGGCGGTGCAATTGCTCTGGGCCATCCGGTCGGCGCTTCCGGCTGCCGTATCCTGGTTACCCTGCTGCATGAGATGAAGAAGAGAGGTTCCAACTACGGCCTCGCGACGCTGTGCGTCGGCGGCGGCATGGGCGTTGCCTCCATCGTAAAGAACTACAAATAAGAGCAGGGAGCGTTTAAACGATGAGCTATATTAAATATGAGCAGAACGGCTTCGTCGGCGTGCTGACGATCGACCGTGAAAAAGCTTTGAACGCGTTGAATTCCGAGGTTTTGGCGGATCTCGACGCAGCATTGGATGCAATTGATCTGGATTCCACCCGTTGCCTGATCATCACAGGCGCAGGCCAGAAGTCCTTCGTTGCCGGCGCGGACATCGGCGAGATGAGCACGCTGACAAAGGCGGAAGGCGAGGCCTTCGGCAAGAAGGGCAACGATGTATTCCGCAAGATCGAGACGCTGCCGATCCCGGTGATCGCAGCGGTCAATGGATTCGCCCTCGGCGGCGGCTGCGAGCTCTCTTTGAGCTGCGACATCCGTCTTGCCGCGGAGAACGCCGTATTCGGCCAGCCGGAGACCGGCTTGGGTATTACCCCCGGCTTCGGTGGCACGCAGCGTCTTGCCCGTACAATCAATGTGGGCAAGGCAAAGGAAATGATCTATGCCGGCACGAAGGTCAAGGCGCCGGAGGCGCTCAGCCTGGGCCTGGTTTCTGCCGTGTATCCGGCAGAGGAGCTCATGCCCGCTGCGATGAAGCTGGCAGAGCGGATTTCCGCCAATGCACCGATCGCGGTGCGCGCTTGCAAGAAGGCCATCAACGACGGCCTGCAGGTCAACATGGACGAAGCGATTGTCATCGAGGAGAAGCTCTTCGGCAGCTGCTTCGAGACGGAAGACCAGAAAAACGGCATGACGGCTTTTGTTGAGAAGCGGAAGCCCGAACCCTTTGTCAATAAATAAGTTTTATTCATCATCCGCACCGGTATTGCGTTCGAAAGAGGGCGATACCGGTGCGGGCCAACATAAAGATTACTATAGGAGGTTTCTATTATGAAAATTGGTGTTATCGGCGCAGGAACCATGGGCTCCGGCATCGCACAGGCATTTGCTCAGACAGAAGGTTATGAAGTAAAGCTCTGCGACGTGAAGGCAGAGTGGGCAGAAAACGGTAAGGCAAAGATCGCAAAGGGACTCAACAAGAGAGTTGCGAAGGGCAAGATGGAGCAGGCCGCTGCGGATGCAATCCTGGCGAAGATCACCACTGGTACGAATGAAATCGTTGCAGATTGCGACCTCGTTGTAGAGGCTGCGCTGGAAAAGATGGAGCTGAAGAAGGAAATCTTCAAGCAGTTGGAAGGCATCTGCAAGAAGGATTGCATCTTTGCAACCAACACTTCCTCCCTCTCCATTACAGAAATCTCCAATGGCCTTGACAGAGCAGTTGTCGGCATGCACTTCTTCAATCCGGCTCCGGTTATGAAGCTGGTGGAAGTCATCGCAGGCGAGACCACTAGCCCGGAGACCGTTCAGAAGGTGATCGAGGTTTCCGAGTCCATCGGCAAGACCCCGGTTCAGGTCAACGAGGCAGCTGGCTTTGTTGTAAACCGCATCCTGATCCCGATGATCAACGAGGCAGTTGGCATCTATGCAGACGGTGTTGCTTCTGTTGAGGGCATCGACACCGCGATGAAGCTCGGTGCAAACCATCCGATGGGCCCGCTCGCTTTGGGCGATCTGATCGGCCTGGACGTTTGCTTGGCGATCATGGAAGTTCTGCAGGCTGAGACGGGCGATCCGAAGTACCGTCCGCATCCGCTGCTCAGAAAGATGGTCCGCGCTGGCAAGCTCGGCCAGAAGACTGGCAAGGGATTCTACGATTACACCAAATAAGAAACGATTTGGCGTAAATTTTGATTTGGAGGAACAGGTATGGATTTCGTACTGAGCAAAGAACAGGAAATGGCCCGCACGCTCTTTAAAGAGTTTGCGGAGAATGAAGTAAAACCTCTTGCACAGGAAGTCGACGAGACGGAGCACTTCCCGAGAGAGACCGTTGAAAAGATGCAGAAGCTCGGTTTCATGGGAATTCCGCAGCCGAAGGAGTACGGCGGCCAGGGCTGTGACACGCTCACCTATGTGCTGTGCGTGGAAGAGCTCTCCAAGGTCTGCGCGACCACGGGCGTTATTGTTTCCGCGCATACTTCCCTGGGCACGGACCCGATTAAGAAGTTCGGTACCCCGGAGCAGAAAGAAAAGTATCTGCGTCCGCTGGCTTCCGGAAAGATGCTGGGTGCGTTTGGCCTGACCGAGCCCGGCGCAGGCACGGATGCTTCCGGCCAGCAGACCAAGGCTGTTTTGGAGGGCGATCATTATGTCCTCAACGGCAGCAAGATTTTCATCACGAACGGCGGCGAGGCGGATGTCTACATCATCTTCGCGATGACCGATAAGAGCAAGGGCACGAAGGGCATCTCCGCGTTCATCGTAGAGAAGGACTTCCCGGGCTTCCGCATCGGCACCAAGGAGAAGAAGATGGGTATCCGCGGTTCTTCCACCACAGAGCTGATCTTCGAGAACTGCATCGTTCCGAAGGAGAACCTCTTGGGACAGGAAGGCAAGGGCTTCAGCATCGCTATGGCGACGTTGGACGGCGGCAGAATCGGCATCGCAGCGCAGGCTTTGGGCATTGCTGAGGGCGCGCTGGAAGAGACCATTGCTTACGTAAAGGAAAGAAAGCAGTTTGGCCGTCCGATCGCGAAGTTCCAGAATACGCAGTTCCAGATCGCAGATATGGCGACGAAGGTAGAGGCTGCCCGTTATCTGGTGTACCGTGCGGCAATTGCAAAGGATACCAAGAAGCGTTTCTCCGTCGAGGCAGCAATGGCGAAGTTGTACGCTGCTGAAGTTGCGATGGAAGTAACCACCAAGGCGGTACAGCTCTTTGGCGGCTATGGTTACACGAGAGAGTACCCGGTTGAGCGCATGATGCGCGACGCAAAGATCACGGAAATTTACGAAGGCACCAGCGAAGTACAGCGCATGGTTATCTCCTCGAATGTAATTAAATAGTCGATAAAGGCCAAAAGGAGTGAAAATCTTTGAATATCGTAGTTTGCATTAAGCAAGTTCCGAATACCAATGAAGTAAAGCTGGATCCGGTGACCGGTACCCTGATTCGTGAAGGCGTGCCGAGCATCATCAATCCGGACGATAAAGCAGGTCTCGAAGCGGCTCTCCGCTTGAAGGACTCCATGGGCGCGCATGTGACGGTCCTCTCCATGGGCCCGCCGCAGGCGGACGCAGCGCTGCGCGAAGCGCTGGCAATGGGCGCAGACGAAGCCATCTTGGTTTCCGACAGAGCGTTTGGCGGCGCAGATACGTGGGCAACCTCCACGACGATTGCTGCTGCTATTAAGAACCTGGATTATGACCTCATCATCACCGGCCGTCAGGCGATCGACGGTGATACGGCGCAGGTTGGCCCGCAGATTTCCGAGCATCTCGGCATTCCGAACATCAGCTATGCGGAAGAGATCAAGGTCGAGGGCGATTCTGTGATTGTAAAGCGTCAGTATGAGGATCGTTATCATATCGTCAAGGCAAAGATGCCCTGCCTGATCACCGCGTTGACCGAGCTGAATAAGCCCCGCTATATGACGCCCGGCGGCATCTTTGATGCTTACAGAGAAAAAGAAGTTAAGGTTTGGGGCCTGAAAGATATTACCGTTGACCAGGCGAATATCGGTCTGAAGGGCTCACCCACCAGAGTGTTCCAGACGTTCACGAAGAGCTTGAAGGCAGCTGGCACAGTTGTCCAGCTCGATCCGGAAGAGTCCGCCAACTACATGATCGAGAAGCTCAAGGAAAAGTTCATTATTTAATTTGTAGTTTGTGATGACAACTGAGAATATTGAAAGTGGTGAGCAAAAAATGAATTTACAGGATTATCAGGGCGTATTTGTATTCGTCCAGCAGGTGGATCATAAAATCACTGGCGTTTCTTATGAGTTGCTCGGCAAAGGCAAGGAGCTCGCTGCGGATCTGGGAACAGAAGTGACCGCAGTTTTGCTCGGTTATCAGGTAGAAGACCTCTGCCCGAAGCTTGCCCGCTATGGCGCGGACAAGATCATCCTGGTCGACAACGAGGCTTTGGAGCCGTATACCACGGAGCCGTATGCACACGCGATGTACAGCGTGATTGAGAAGTACAAGCCCGCAGTCGTCCTCTATGGCGCAACGGCAATCGGCCGCGATCTGGCGCCGCGCGTGTCTGCTCGCGTGCATACCGGCCTGACCGCCGACTGCACGAAGCTGGAGATCGATCCGGATACGAAGAATCTGAAGATGACCCGTCCGGCATTCGGCGGCAACATCATGGCGACCATCCTCTGCCCGGAGCATCGTCCGCAGATGGCGACGGTTCGTCCTGGCGTTATGCAGAAGATTAAGCCGATCGACGGCGCAGAAGCTCCGGTTGAGAAGTACGATCCTGGATTTGAGAAGAACAACAAGTATGTAGAAGTGCTTGACGTTGTAAAGAAGGTCAGCGACAAGATCGACATCCAGGATGCCAAGATTCTGGTTTCCGGCGGCCGTGGCATGGGCTGCCCGGAGAACTTCAAGCTCCTGCGTGATCTGGCGGACGTCCTCGGCGGCGAGGTGAGTGCGTCCAGAGCGTGTGTCGATGCAGGCTGGGCTGAGAAAGATGTACAGGTTGGCCAGACCGGTAAGACCGTTCGCCCGAACCTCTACATTGCCTGCGGCATCTCCGGCGCTATCCAGCACTTGGCCGGCATGGAGGATTCCGACGTGATCATTGCGATCAATAAGGATGAGAACGCGCCGATCTTCGAAGTAGCGGATTACGGCATTGTTGGCGACGTGACCAAGATTCTGCCGCTCTTCACAGAGAAGCTCAAGGAAGAACTGGCTCTGCGCAACGCGTAAGGGTTTCTTTCTGGATAAAATTGGCCCCTGGGAAATCCCAGGGGCTTTTTTGTTGGGTTATGTCATTTCAGGATTAAAGTGGGGGGAACGATACAGATGAAACAATTGGAACAGGCCGTCCGTTTTTTGGAAAAGGACCCGCTCCTTCACATCGATATGCTGGAATGCATCCGGCGTGGGAATGCAGAGTGCCTTTATGTGTCAGAGACGGGGGTTCTCTTGCGCGATCAACCGTCCGGGACGTGTCAATTGAGTGTGGAAACAGAAGGCGCCCTTCGGGAATGTCTGCCGCTTCTACAGGGGACAGATCTGTTGGTTTGCCATCAGGATTTTTATCGAGAGTTCCTATCGACGGCTTTGAACCTTTCCTTCGGGGAACGGTGTTACCAAGCCGCTTATTTAAAATCGGAAGCGCCGCATCCCAACCGCGAAGCAGGGTGGGACATTCATTCTTTGGATGAATCGGCCCTTCCGTTTGTGCATCAGCACTATAAGATGGTGACGGACGAGGACTACCTGCTCCAACGCCTGCATTCCGGAGAAATGTATGGCATCTTTGTGGAAGGAAAGCCGGCGGGGTTTATCGGCATGCACGCAGAGGGATCGCTCGGCATGTTGGAGATTTTGCCGGAGTACCAGCGGAGAGGGTTAGCCTTCGTACTGGAATCGTACGCCATTTATCGGATCAAGGAGAAGGGATGGACCCCTTACGGGCAGGTCATTGTGGGCAATCTCGCCTCTATGCATTTGCAACAAAAGATTGGGATGACCTTCTCTGAAAAGACCTGCTACTGGTTGAGTTGAGATTCAAAATTTTTTCTGCGCGCAGGGATTGTCAGGGTGGCGCGTGTTCCAACCGATAATTTGCTCTCCAGAGTAAGGCCAAACTCTTTGCCGTAATAGAGTTGAATACGCTCATGGACATTTTTGATCCCATACCCGCCGGAATCCTGTGTCAACAGGTTCGGAAGGGCCTGTGGATCGATTCCGACACCATTGTCTTCTACCATGAAGACAATGGTGTCCTTTTTATGTGCGGCAGTGATCCGGAGGATTCCCCCGCCGTCCGGACGCTGGTCCAAGCCATGGACAATGGCGTTTTCCACCAAAGGTTGTAGGAGAAGATTCAGCATCAGATATTCGCCAAGCCCTTTTTCGATTTGATAGATTGCTTCGAATTGGCCGCTATGCATGATCCGCTGGATATCGATATAGGAGCGCGTATTTTTCAGCTCGTCTGCTACAGATGTAAGCTGTTTTCCCTTATTCAACGTGGTTCGGTAGAATGTAGACAGGAGCTGCGCCATTTCGCTGATATCAGGGGCGTCTGCACGGATGGCCCTCCAATTGATGAGGGACAGGCTATTGTATAAAAAATGGGGATTGATCTGCGCTTGAAGAGCACGCATTTCCGCTTCTTTTTGTGCAAGCTTCCCCGTATAGACCTCATTGATCAGGGCGTTGATCTTATCCAGCATCTTCTGAAAGCTCCGAATTAGATCCCCAACTTCGTCGTGGGATTCGCTGGTGATCGTTACCCCCATGTCGCCTCCCTCAACTTGCTGCATGGTCTTTTGAAGTTTTTCAATCCGGCTGACCACCGCATGGGAAAGCAGCCATCCGATCAAGACCACCAGGATTAAGCAAAGCATAATAATGAAAGCAACGGTCAAAACGATGGGGGTGGCTGCATCTGTAATAAGATGGATTGGCTTATACAGGTAAACATCCCAGCCACAGGAAGGAATGTTTGCTTGAATTACGGTGTAATCAGAAGAGTTCCAGGTAATGGAAGAAGAATCGGAATCTAAAAGAGTCTCCAACGGTGGAACTTCACTCACATCGAGGCCGGCAAAGATTTCAGAATATACAGCGCTTCCATTGGAATCGACCAGATAGATTCCACAGGAATTTTTGGATAGCTCCAAAAAGGAGGAAAAGAGTTTTTGAGAGTCGATTTCGATATACAAAAGATTTTTTGCAGTTCCGCCGCTGTCTGGTTCAGGCATACGCCGGACAGCGCAGACAATGTCCTCCGCCGGCACAAACCAATTGATTTTAGAAGATTGGATACTGGGTTCATACCAGATCTCCCCTTCGGCATCTTGTAGGGGGATCACCATATTGCCGTGTTTTTCCATATTGGTGCCAGAATATAAGGTGATTCGCTCCACATCGTCATGAAGGTTTTTCATAGATAAAAATAGAGGGCTGATTGTTTTGCTATAGACATCATAGAGTTCCATGTAATTGGTATAGATACGATTGGCTGATTCGTTTAGATCAGAGTCAAAGGCCAAATAGTCCGAGAGGTTGTTATAGATCTGGATCTGGTTGTCCAGGGAGTCGGCAGCCTGCTGCAAGGAGGATTGCAGGTTAGCCTCTTCTTGTGAAACCAACAAAGCCTTTGTTTGTTGATAGCAAAATAGCCCGAGGATTGCCACGGGGATAATACTAACCAGCAAAAAGCACAGCATGATTTTTTTTCGGAACGTGAGGTCCTTCAATAAGTGGATAGGAGACTTCATATCAATCTTCCTTTTGCCGGAATTTTTCAGGGCTGCTTCCAAAATATTCACGGAAGCTCTGGATGAAATAGGATACATTGGAATATCCAACGGCATTGCAGATAGTTACAACTTTCATGTGGGTGGTTTCCAAAAGCTCTTTTGCTTTTTCCATGCGGAATGCCTTTATATATTTATTAAGCCCATATCCCGTCTCTTTTTTAAAAATGGAGCTCAGATAACGGGGAGACAAATAGACGATTTCTGAGAGGTTTTCCAGATTGAGCTCTTGGTCATAATGTTTGCTGATATATCGCTTGACGGTTTCAACGTAGTTGGATGGGGCATGGGATTCCATGTTAGGATGTTCTAAATTCTGTTCTAGAATATTGGCTATTTCTTGGTAACTGTTGCTTTGGTAGATGGATTCTACTTTCCGAAACAGTTCTTCTTCGGAGAAATGGGCCCAATGGATAGAAACATCCCGTAGCAAATTGGAAAACACAAATTTTACATATAAGTGAGAAAGATTGGTTTGACCAGCATATGCGTCGCAAAGCAGTTGTATGTTTCTATGAACGGCATCCAAATTGTGCTCTTGCAGGGCCGCTTCCAAAGAAGTAAACAGGGAAGAGACATCTTGATAACCGCTGTTTAATTTTTGAGAGGAGGCACAAGCAGAGAACACATAGGTGTCTGGGAGAAAAAAGCGGTTTTCCAACGCCTGTTCCAGGGATTCAAAGGCCGTCGGGATCTCAGAAGCTCCTGAAAAATCTTCGCTGAAGGCCAGATAACCATCCACACGATAGCGCTGTTGGATAAACCGCCGGATGTCAGCGGACAAAGAAGCCCAATCGGTCCGATTGGCAGCATTGGAAAAGAACAACAGGCTTTCACAGGGGTTTAAGTTGAGATAGTCAAAGGGAAGGGGAAGCAGTTGCGAAAGTTCCTCAGAGAATTCTTGCCCAGCGTGATCGAAAAAATTCCGGTTGAACTCTAGCAAGACCATGTTGGTATATTGATTCAAAAAGCCTAGATCGAACAGGGCCCCGGCTTCCGCAGTCAATGTTTCCAAGGGAGTACCGTTGACTAAGGAATAGAGAAGATGTTCCCGCGCGTAAGCAATCCGGCGGTTGTTCCGTTCTTCTTCCGACCGGCGGGAAAGGATTTCTGCGGAAACCCGTTGCATAACTGTGCAGAATTCCTCGACGTTTACTGGCTTAAGGATGTATTCCCGGACCCCCAGCGAAATAGCGGTCTTGGCATATTCGAATTCGCTAAACCCACTAAATAGGATCACCCGGATGTTGGGTTGTAGCAACAGCGCTTCTTTAGCGAGAGTGAGCCCATCCATAAAGGGCATCCGCACGTCTGTAAACAGGATGTCGACGGCGCGGTTCTTTAGGTAGTCGAGTGCCGCTTTCCCATTGGGGGCTTGGCCGGTTTCCATATTGAAGCCATATTTGTGAAGCAGAAAGAGAATCCCTTCCCGTTCCTCCGCTTCATCATCCACAACCAACATATGTATCATAGAAGGAACTCCTCTCTTATTAAAATAATCCATCTATTTTAATTTTATCCCATTAAATCCAAAGGAATCTTGAAAGTTTTTTATTAAATTCCATGAGAAAATTTTGAAGGCAAGGGACTCTTTATATAATAAAAACATTGAAACCCAAGAAAGAGGTGTCCGGAGTGAAACAGACCAAAAAGATACACCAAATATGCGCCTGGTTCCTAATCCTAATGGTGGGGATTCTACAAGGATGTGACCGGACAACGAAAGAGACAGAAAAAGTTGCAGAAGCTTCGCTGTATCAAGAGCAGGAGGAAGAAGGCCTTTCCTGGGAGACTGCCGCGCATACCCCGTTTGGCAAATATCCGGAGCCGGTAGCCTGTACCGTAGGGAGAAAGAGCAACGGGTATACATTGGAACAGGCGTTACAGGATGACGTCTGGACGTATCAACGCTTTTTAGCAGACTTCCTAAATATTGAATTTACCAACGCCTTTGATGTCCAAAGTGAAGAGGATTTCCAGCAGAAAGTTTCAATGGCCATTGTCAGCGGGGATATTCCAGATATTATAACGGTCAATGGGCAACAGCTTCTGCGGTTGTATGAATCTGGGCAGATCGCAGATTTAACAGAGGCCTATGAGAATTGCGCCAGTGACCACATCAAAGAAATCTATGACTCCTATGGCGGCGCATGCCTGGATGCGGCGACATTTGATGAGCGGTTAATGGCCTTGCCCACGACCGAAATGTCGCATGGGCCGGGGGTATTGTGGTTGCGCAAGGATTGGATGGAAAAGCTGAACCTTCCAGCCCCGGAGACGATGGAGGACATTGAACAGATTCTCCGCCGCTTTATACAAGAGGACCCGGGAGGGAATGGTCCAGGCAAGACCATTGGCCTTGTGTGCAGCCCGGAAATTGCGGGGGATTCCGGCGGATTATATATGCTCAACAGTGTGTTTACCCTTTATGGGGCGTTTCCGAAACAGTGGATGGAGCAGGAGGACGGCTCGGTTGCCTATGGTTCCATTCAGCCGGAGATGAAGAATGCGTTGGCGGAAGTCGCTAAATTGTATCAAGAAGGGCTTCTCGACCAGCAATTCCTTTTGCGGACGGAAGAGGATTGCCAAGAATTATTGGCCGAAGGCATCAGTGGGGCCTTCTTTGGAAACTATTGGAGCAGTGAAGTCCTTCCGGAATGTTTATTGAAAAATCCAGAAGCCGATTGGACGCCGTATATCGTGCCAAAAGATGAAAATGGATATATAACGATGTTCGAGGGCAACCCCAATAGCAGCTACATTGTTGTCCGCAAGGGCTATTCGCATCCAGAAGTTGCCATCAAGATGGCAAGCGTGCAGTTCGATTACGTGCAGGACGTGGAACCAGAATTTAAAAACCAGTTAAACCGGGATGGAATGCTGCTCAATATGCATATTGGATATGATGATTCGTTTGCCCGCTCTGGTGCCACCTTGGATCAAGCGCTCCGGGGAGAAATACAGGTGGATGAATTGAATGCAACCCACAAGTCAAACTTTCAGAAAATAACCGCATATTTGCAGGCCTTGGAAGAAGGAGAAACGCCTTCTCCGTGGGATTGGCAGCAATATAAATCTTACATAGAAGCTTACCATCTCTATATGGAGACACCTATCAAGAGGGTGACGCCTGTATTTGTGCGAGAGACGGATATTATGCGGAAATATTGGCCAGCCCTTGAAGAAATGGAGCAAGAAATGATGCTTCGCATTGTTACGGGCGAAGCCCCTTTGGAAGCATTTGATGCCTTTGTAGAAGAATGGCTGGATGCAGGAGGAGACCTCGTGACAGGAGAGGTCAACCGGCTTCATACACAAGATAATCGACCTGACAGCAGGCGAATGGTTTTGGCCGTTTGCCTGCTTTCTGATTCTTATCATAGCATGAATTCGAAGCATAAAAAAGGACGGTATATAAAATGCATGAAATTTCAATGTGTATTGTACTTTTTTTATATTTACTGGCGAACCTTCCCGGTTTACAATAAAATTACCGAAAAACAAATGAATTCGTTGAACGAAGATGATGACGAATTCAAAGGGCAAGTCCAACTATATCTTTAGAAAAAAGAAGAAAGGAGTGACAAGAATATGGACTTGCAAAAGGGACGATTGAGACAAGGAGGGTTAAACATGTCAAAAATGGGCAGAAAAATTACCGCCCTAATGCTTGCGTTACTAATGGCAACTTCTACCTGTAGCGTCGGACTCGCTGCGCAGGAACAGGTTGGCAGTATAGGAACGGCCGTTTCAGCCTCGGCTGGAGATACTGTCACAGTAACATTTGATTCACAAGGGGGGTCCGAGCTGGCCCCAATCGAGACCACCGCGGGAAGCACAGTCCTGCTGCCGGAGAATCCATCGAAGCCCGGTTATGCGTTTAAGGGCTGGTATACGGAGCCGAACGGAGAAGGCAGCCTGTTCTATATCGATACCCCGGTGACAGAGAGCATCACCGTGTATGCCTACTGGGAGGAAATCCCGACCGGCCTCATCGATGAACAGCCTTCGGACAATTTCTATGAGATCTTTGTCCGCGCATTCTGCGATTCCGACGGGGATGGCATCGGTGACTTTAACGGCCTGGCCAGCAAGATGGATTATTTGCAGGATCTGGGTATCACGGGAATTTGGCTGATGCCAATTACCGAGTCTGGCAGCTACCACGGTTACGATACGGTAGACTACTACAGCGTGGAGCAGGACTATGGCACGATGGAAGACTTTGAGAATATGCTGGATGAAGCGCATGCGCATGGGATCAAAGTCATTATGGATCTGGTGGTAAACCATTGCGGCAGCGGCAACCCGTGGTTCCAGGATGCAATTACCAATCCGGAGACGAGCCCGTACCGCGACTATTTCAAGATTGAGAAGAGCACGGACTACGACGAAGATAAAGACAACAACGCGACGGACGACGCACATTCCGGCAATAAACGCGTATGGCAGCAGTGGAGAGCAACCCCGGGTTACCGCTATCTGGGCTTGTTCGGCGGCGGAATGCCGGACCTGAACTATGACAACCCGGCGGTACATGAGGAAATGATCAATGCCGGCCAGTTCTGGCTGGAAAAAGGCGTGGACGGCTTCCGTCTTGACGCA
>NZ_JADNJD010000006.1:45314-150321 GCF_015554745.1 Anaeromassilibacillus sp. 1001302B_160321_C8
ACGATCCGGATTCCATGCTGAACCACTACAAAGAGCTGTTGAGCTGGCGCAATGAGATCCGCGCGCTGAAAGACGGCGATGTGGCGGAATATGACACCGGCAATGATGGCGTAGCATCTTACATCCGTATGACGCAGGACGACAGCGTCCTGGTAGCAACGAACCTGACTGGAAACGAAATCACCGTGGAAGTAAAACCGGATGCAGAATTTGGTTCCTTCAGCAAGATCCTGAAGAAATTCAGCGTGGATACCGTTTCGAAGTTGGAAGATGGCATGTTGACGATTGCCCCGTATAGCACCGTGGTACTCTCCGGCGATGTAAAGCCTGGCCAGTACAGCGTGGCATACAGCAAAAATGTGAAGCTCTCTGTGGATGGAGAGGAGCAGAAACTCGCAAACCTGATCGGCCTGTATACGGCGGATGCAGAGGATGGAGTTGTGACGCTGGAATTTGTACCGGCAGTCGAAGGAAAAGAAATTGCCGGCGTCTTGGTCAATGGCGAAAGCGTTGATTTTGACGATAGCGCTGTGTTTACATATGAACTCAATCCCAGCGAACAGATGCATACAACCTTTGCCTTTACAGTTGTTGATAAGCGTGTTCTTCGTATGACCCTGGAGACGGCGCAGAAGGCACTGGATGAGGCGGATAAGGATGCAATGCTCCCTGCTGTACTCGAAGCAATGGAAAATGCAATTGCAGCAGCCCAGGAGATTATTGATAACCCGACCGCAACGCAGACGGAGATTGACCAGGCGTGGAGCGGACTGTTGGATGCGCTGCACTGCATCGACTTCGTCAAGGGAGACAAGACCTATCTGGAAGAATTGGTAGCAATTGCAGAGCAGATCGACCTCGATGAATTCACCTCGGCGTATAACGAGGAATTCAACACCGCTTTCGTAGACGCCCAGGATGTTTTGGCTGACGAAAATGCGATGGAAGACGAGATCAACGCGGCTGCGGATGCACTGGAGCAGGCACTTCTTGGCCTGGTCCGCAGAGCGGATACCTCCGAACTGGAAGCGGTGATTGCAAAGGCAAAGGGCCTGAATCTGGACGAATATATCGAAGCTGGAAAGGCTGAGATGGCTCAGGCGCTGGAAGCTGCAAATGTGATCGTAGAAGATCGGGACGCTACGCAGGAAGACGTGGATAACGCAGCGATTACCTTGACGGAAGCTTTGGCGGCCATGCGTAAGATCGCCGATAAAGATGCTCTGCGCGCACTGATTGCCTCTATGGAGACGGTCGACTTGAGTGGGTTTACAGCAAAGAGTGTAGCAGCATTCCAGCAAGTGCTCAACACGGCGAAGGCTATGGCAAATGACGCGGCCCTGAGCGAAGACGATCAGGACGAGGTTGACGCAATGAGCGATGCCTTGCAGGATGCATATAATAGCTTGGAGAAAAAGGAGACGACCACGCATAACAGTTCTTCTGGCAGCTCCAGCTCCTCCAGTAGCAACAAAACGGCGTTTACAACCGCTACAGCGGTGGCGATCACTGCGGGGCAGAGTGTGGGGACTTCCTCCGCTGTCCGTTCGGTGATCTCTGATACAACCCTTCCCTTTGCTTTGAAACGCGGCAGCGCCTATTGCTTCAAGATGACGGTGACCAATGGCAGTGCTGTGATGCCGAACTTTACAGTCGGCAATGGGGATGTGTTTAAGACCCAGTTTGTAGCGAAAATCGGCAATGACTATTACTTCCGCATTTGGGCGACTGGCGCGCCCGGACAGAGCGCTGGTATTTACACCCAGATGCCGGGTGAAGCGCCGCAGTGCCATTGTGTGGTAACGGTTGCGTGAGTATTGCCCGATTGGAAAGAAGCGGGAATGCTTCTTTCCGAACCCGATAAACAGACAACAAGTTTCATTTTCTCTTCATTTTCCTAATCTCTAAGGAAAACATACGATGTTTTTCTCCACCTGAGGAGAACCCCGCAGTTTACAGAGTCACTCCCTGTAAGCTGCGGGGGTTCTTTTTGTGATCGAAAACGATAAAAAAACAGCGCGATATTCCCAATTAGGATTTCGCGCTGTTATAGTCTATGAACCTACCCAATTAGGAACTCGGGCAGTATCAATCCTGAGAAAGGCTCGCGAGCTTTTTCAGACAGTTTTGACAGATGTTGTGTCCGCGGTAGGTTGTAATATTGACGAGGCTGTTGCAAAAGATACATGCCGGTTGATATTTCCGCAAAATGATGTCAGAGTCCTCAACAAAAATTTCCAGAGGGTCCTTTTCTTGAATATTTAAAGTACTGCGCAATTCCTTTGGCAGAACAATTCGTCCAAGCTCGTCAACTTTACGGACAATTCCTGTCGATTTCAAAATAGAATGTCCTCCTTTATGGATGATTTTGGAAGTTTTGTCACTTCCTGTAAAGATGGTAACATTATTTACCATTTTTGTCAATCTATTCAAGCTAAAAAATATACTATCCGTTATTGAAAATGAATACAGATTGGAATAGAACACAACAGGATGGAGGAACCCGAATGCTGAACAAGGTATGGGCGGCGATGATCGCAGTGAGTGTTTTTTGTGCTTTGGCGACCGGCCGCATGCAGCAGCTTTCGGAGGCTGTATTGGCGGGGGCCGGGAATGCGGTGCAATTAATTTTCGGGATGATGGGGATGATGTGCGCCTGGACAGGGCTGATGAAAATTGCAGACGCCGGAGGGCTCACCGCGATCCTTTCGCGCCTTCTGGCGCCGGTTTTGCGCCGTTTATTTCCCGCCTATCCGCCGGAAAGCCCTGCGGCAAAGGCCATCTGTATGAACATTACAGCGAATCTTTTGGGATTGGGGAATGCAGCGACCCCGATGGGGCTTGCCGCTATGAAAGAGATGGCCGCGCAGAATCGCGGTTCGCATGTGGCGGATAACTCCATGGTGATGTTCGTCGTGCTGAATACGGCATCGCTTCAACTGATTCCAACGTTTATGGGGACGCTCCGGGCGCAGTATGGATCCGCAGCGCCGTTCGACATTTTGCCCGCCGTGTGGATGGTTTCCGCCATCGCGCTGGTTGCCGGCCTTTTGGCGGCGAAATTATTGGAGGGCTGCTCCATTGGATAAACTGGGAATATATGTGGTTCCGGTTGCCGTGCTGTTGATGGTGGCATTTGGTGTGGTCCGGCGTGTGCCGGTGTTTGACACCTTTGTAGAAGGGGCAAAAGAGGGATTGCAGTCGTGCTTTTCCATCCTTCCCACATTGGTGGGGCTGATTATGGCTGTCACGATGCTGAACGCATCCGGCGCTTTGGATCTACTGGCTTCGTTCCTTGCTCCCGTGGCAACATTTTTGGGGATTCCAGCAGATGTACTGCCGCTTGCACTCATTAAACCGGTTTCAGGAAGCGGGGCGACTGCGCTGTTGACACAGATCTTTGCAAAGGACGGGCCGGACAGCTTTGCGGGCCGCGTCGCCTCCGTAATGGCTGGTTCGACCGAGACGACCTTTTATTGCATCGCCGTTTACTATGGGGCGGTACAGATCAAAAAAACGCGGCATACTATTCCTGCGGCGTTAATCGCAGATCTAACTGCATTTTTCGTCGCTGGGCTTGCAGTGCGGTTGTTTTTTGGAACTTAATCGGGGAGGAAGGACGCATGCAGGAAGGAGAAAAGAAACTCCGCGTTGTATTGGCAGGAAATCCAAATTGTGGAAAGACGACGTTGTTTAATCGGCTGACGGGGGATCACCAATATGTGGGGAACTGGCCTGGCGTGACCGTTGAGAAGAAGACAGGAGGACGACGGATTCATGGGGTACAACTCGAAATAACGGATTTGCCAGGGGTATATTCCTTAACGCCCAATTCTCCCGAGGAAATGATCGCGGACCGCCTTTTGCAGAGAGGGGAGATGGAGGTTGTCATCGATGTGGTTGACGCCACGAACCTGGAGCGGAACCTCTACCTCACCATGCAGCTTTTGGAGCGAAGGCTTCCAGTGGTGGTCGCCCTCAATCTGATAGATGAATTGCGGAGGCAGGGGGGGAGTATCAACCAGCCGGCTTTGGAAAAGGCATTGGGGGTTCCGATAATTCCCATTTCGGCAGCAACCGGGGAGGGGATGGAAGCGCTCCTTTTGGAGGTGGTACATAGAGGGGAAATGTCTTCCTCATGTGCGAGGCCATTGTATCCCATTCCAGCACCGGACATGCCTGACTATGAAGAACAATTAGCGAAACGGCGGTACGGTGCGGCGGAATATGCCGTGAAACAGGGACTTCTTTTTAAGAAGCATCCAGGAAAACGTTTGAGTGACCGGGTTGACGCGATTGTCATGCATCGGTTTTTTGCGATCCCCTTGTTCCTAGTGCTGATTTTCCTCGTCTTCTACCTTACCTTTGGCAGCGTAGGGGCCTTTTTCTCGGAAGGGCTGTCAGCCGGGTTTGTAGCGGTTTCGAAGCATGTGGAATGGCTGCTTACAATGGCAGGGGCATCGGAATGGGTGCGCAGTTTGGTCGTAGAGGGCATCCTCGCCGGACTGGGGGCGGTATCGGCGTTTTTTCCACAGATTGTCCTGCTGTTTTTCCTTCTCTCCCTGTTGGAAGACAGCGGCTATATGGCGCGGGCCGCCTTTATAATGGACGCGCCCATGCGAAAGCTCGGCTTATCCGGGAAAGCCTTTGTACCGCTGTTGATGGGGTTTGGATGCACGGTTCCAGCGGCAATGGGAACCCGAATTCTGGAAAACCAGAAGGATCGCCGCCTGACGCTCTTAACGCTTCCGTTTCTATCGTGCAGTGCGAAAATGCCCGTCTATTCGCTGTTTATCGCCACCTTTTTTTCCAGGTGGGGACCGGTTGTGATGTTTGGCGTTTATCTGCTGGGGATTCTGCTGGGAGCGCTGTCGGCATGGTTTTTCCAAAAGACCGTTTTAAAAGGGGAAGAGGCTCCCTTCGTGATGGAATTGCCTCCTTACCGGCTGCCCACCTGGAAGAGTTTGCGCATCCATGTTTGGGAGCGCGTCAAGGACTTTTTCAAAAGGGCAGGGACGGTTCTGCTGTGTGCAACCGTTTTCGTCTGGGTTCTGCGCTCGTTTTCTCCCCAACTGCAATATGTGACGGATAGCTCCCAGAGCATCCTCGCGGTAGTGGGTGGGTGGATTGCTCCCCTATTCCGACTGTGTGGGTTTGACGATTGGCGTGCCGCCGTGTCCCTGATGGCCGGATTGGTGGCGAAGGAGGGTGTCGTCAGCACAATGGGGGTGCTGTATGGCGGCGAGATGGGGCTTGCGGACGCCTTGTCCGGGGTGTTTACCCCGCTTTCGGCCGGTTCCTTTCTGCTGTTTGTACTGCTCTATACGCCGTGTGTAGCTGCCATTTCCGCGATTCATCGGGAGATGGGCAGCTTCAAATGGACGGCTGTATGCGTGGTTTGGCAGCTGTCCGTGGCGTGGTATGTTTCCGCGCTCTTTTACCAGACTGGTATGCTTCTCCTAAAACTATTTTCATAATAAACAAAGCAGCTTCGTGGAAAACTTCCGTGAAGCTGCTTTTTAATCGCTATTTTAGAATGCATAAGCGTTTTCCCTTGGGAAGGATTTGCGCACGTGCAAGACATAAGCGAGCGATAGGAGTCCCAAAAGGAGAAGCACGCCTTCACAAATCCATATGTTACTGTATTGTACCAAGAATGTAGCGGCCACATTGAACGCTGTATGGGCGAGCAAGGCGAACAGCCAGTAGCGGAACGAATGCCCGCGATTGACACCGTAGAAAATCAGCACAGAAGCAAAAACATGGAAGAGCACCGCAGAGATGCGCTCCACAATTCCCAAATAGATGCTAGCGGTGGACACGGAGGCCAATGCAGCTGTGATCTGCTGGAGCATCTCAGCGGAGCCTGATGCGGCCGCTCCCAAAGAGCCGCTGTTAATCATCACACAGTAGAGGAGGTTGCCGATGGAGCTAAGGCCCACCAGCAAAACCACCTCGCAGAGCCCATGCCCCAGGCCAAAAGAGACTGCGTCGCGGTAGCTGCGCCGCCCCTTGCAGAAACATTTTGCGCCCAACAGGCGGGCAGATTCTTCAAACAGCCCGGCGGAAGCACTGAGTAAAATGAGATACAAAAGCATCTGTTGTTGCGCAAAAGTAAGGAACCAGCCCTGTGTGGAGAGAATACTTAAAAGCGGGATACGCAGTAGAATCTGTGAAACAAAAAACGCGAGTACACCGATGAGCAAAGGGCGTAGCGAAATTGCCCGCCGGATCGCAAGGAGGACCAGAAGTAAAAGGGGGAATAGCACTGTAAAAAAAGAAGAAATTCCAAATGCAATAAGTATTTCTGTTGGAATCATGACGATTCATCTCCTTTGTGCCCCATTTTAGCATGGTTATTATAAAAATACTAGAGGGAATGCGATCGATTGGGCAATTTCCTTTTGATTAAGTTAGCAAACAATTCTCTACATGCGGCCAGCCGATGTAAATTTCCCAAAATCGGTTTCTGCAATCTGAAAAAATGGTGAACTTTTGTAAAAGAAGACAAGTTGGGCCTTGCGTTTTTGCGCAAAATACGATATAATATCCAGGTCAAGGGATGACCCTTGGAGAAGCAAGGCAGGAATTGCGTGTAACAGGATATGCAGGCGGGCGGGCTCTGTGCGACGGAGCGCCGTGAACCATGTCAGGCGGGGAACCGAGCAGCATTAAGCGGAAGAGCCCGTGCGATGCAGGTGGTCCGTTCGTCTGCATATCCCGGTACACGATACCGTCGCGAGGCGGCTGTCCTTGCTTTCCGTTTGTATACGGGCTGTCCGGAAGATACAGGAGGCGGTTGTGCGTCTTAGATTGGCGTATTCTTTTGTGACGAAGGTGTTTGTTTAAGAAGAGCACAGCGGGTTGATAGGCTTCTATTCGCGGAAATCTAGAGAGAGGTGCGCATATGTATAAGGTCTTGTACCGAAAGTGGCGGCCGCAGGTCTTTGCGGACGTAGTAGGGCAGCCACAGGTCACCGTAACGCTCAAAAATGAGCTGATGGCTGGCCGGATTGCGCACGCGTACCTCTTCACAGGATCGCGCGGAACAGGAAAGACCACCTGCGCGAAGATTCTGGCAAAGGCGGTCAACTGTCTCGAGCTGCACGGCGGCGACCCTTGTGGGTCGTGCGAAATCTGCCGCGGAATCGAAAATGGTTCCGTGATGGATATCGTGGAGATTGACGCTGCCAGCAACAACGGCGTGGATAACATCCGTATGTTGCGGGAAGAGGCGAATTTCACCCCGGCTGCCGCCAAATACCGTGTTTATATCATCGACGAAGTACACATGCTGTCCACAGGGGCGTTTAATGCGCTGTTGAAGACGCTGGAAGAGCCGCCAGAGCATGTGATTTTCATCCTTGCAACCACAGAGGTCCACAAGCTTCCCGCCACAATCCTGTCCCGATGCCAGCGGTTCGACTTCCGGCGGATTCCTCCGCAGGAAATCGCCGGGCGGTTGGCCTATGTAGCGGAGCAGGAAGGGGCTGTTTTGGAGGAGCAGGCAGGCTTGCTGCTTGCTCGATTGGCGGACGGCGCTCTTCGCGATGCGCTTTCCCTCTTAGATCAGTGCCTTGGGCGGAGCAAACAGGTTACGCTGGACGTTGTTCAGGAGACGGTTGGGCTTGTTGGGCGCGACCATCTATTTGCCTTATCCGAAGCCGTGCGCAAGCAGGATTCGTCTTCCGCATTGGAGACGATCGACCGCCTGCACAATGCGTCCAAGGACATGGCGCGCCTTTGTGAGGAGCTTTCCTCCCACTACCGCGGGTTGATGTTGATTAAAACGATGAAGGACGCGCGGGGTATTCTCGCTGTATCGGACGATGAATTTGAGCAGATGACCAAGCAGGCGCTTTCCACCCCTCTATCGGAGATCTTACACGGTCTCGATACGCTGCAAGGGGCTTTAGACAAGATGTATCGCGGCGGCGACCGCCGTGTCGAGCTGGAAATGGCGCTGATCAAGCTTTGCTCGCCGGAATTGGATGATTCGAATGCCGCTTTGATCCGGCGGATCGAGGCATTGGAGCGGGGCAATCCCCGCCTAGCGGCTTCGAAGGCAAAGCAGACGGAGCCTATTGTGCAAAGCCCTGAGGAACCAAAACAGGAAGGGCAGCCAAGCGTAGTTCCATTGCCGGACGAGCTTCCCCCAAAAAAAGAGGAAGCTGTTTTGCCTCCCCCTATAAGGCCATCGGTTGCGGCCAACCCCCAGAAGCCTCTTGAAGAAGGTGCAACCCGCTTGGCTGAATGGCCGGAGATTTTGCGTATCTTAAAAGAATATTCGGTTGCGATATCAGCGGCGTTCACCGGTTCTTCGGCATATGTCAACGGCGATTATGTGTTGATTGACGCCAAGGAAATGGCCTTTGAGCTGCTCCGCAAGTCTTCGCAGCGCGATAAGATGCGCGAGGCGATCCAGCAGGTCACCGGACGCGTCTATAAACTAGGCCCTTATCGTGCAAAGAAACAGGAAGAGGCCGAAGTTGACCCTCTATTGAAATTGGCTGGAGAAGCGGAAGAGGCGGGAATCCCTGTGACACGGACGTAACTGCGGCCGGACAAACGGGAAATGAAGATGTGTTCTCATCAATTTGATAAAATAGAACGCCCATTTGGGCAAAGAATCTTTTGAAAAGGAGTTTTGATTTATGAAGGCAAGATTACCCCAGGGATACGGCGGAGGCGGAGCAGCAAATATCCAGCAGCTCGCTCGTCAGGCCCAAAAAATTCAGGAGGAGATGGATGCGGCCAGCGCAGAGCTGGATCAGAAGTTATATACAGCGACTTCCGGCGGCGACGCTGTGAAGGCTACAGTCAGCGGCAGCTTGGAAGTACAGTCCATCGAGATTAAGCCTGAAGTGGTCGATCCCGAAGATGTAGAGATGCTGGCGGATCTGGTCCGTGCAGCTGTCAACGAGGCGCTGCGCGCGGCTTCCGAAGAGAAGGCGGAGAAGATGGAAAAGATCTCCGGCGGCTTCAACATGCCGGGCCTCCTGTAAAGAATGCCCTCATATAATGTTGCCCCGCTGTCGCGTCTGATTGAGCAATTTGAGAAATTGCCCGGTATTGGGCATAAAAGCGCTCAGCGGCTGGCCTACTATGTTTTGGGCCTATCCAAAGAAGGTGCAGAGGCATTTGCCAACGCCATTTTGGATGCGCATGAAAAAATCCATTATTGCAAAATTTGCTGCAACTTAACCGATCAGGAATTGTGCCCTGTGTGCCGCAACGAAGCGAGGGACAAGTCCATCATTTGTGTGGTGGAGGACCCGCGTGATGTGATTGCACTGGAGCGCACCAACGAATTCAATGCCACTTACCACGTCCTTCACGGCGTGATTTCCCCGCTCAGCGGGGTGGGGCCAGATCAGCTCTGCATCAAGGAGCTACTGGCGCGCGTTCATGCGGGTGGGGTCCAGGAGGTCATTATGGCCACCAATCCCACGGTGGAGGGGGAAGCGACCGCCATGTATATTTCCCGGCTGCTCAAGCCGCTGGGGGTAAAGGTGACACGCCTCGCATATGGGATCCCGGTGGGCGGCGATTTGGAATATGCGGATGAAGTAACCCTATCCCGCGCGATCGAAGGGCGCAGCGAGATTTGAACAGAATCACTAATCCCCGGCAGGGAAGGAGAAATCCTTCGTTGCCGGGGATTTTTCGATCATAGGACTGATTGCTCGAAACGAAATAATGATAAAGTATAGAAAAAATTGTAAGGGACTAACTTTTGCCAGTGTTCGCCGATCTAAAGAGTAGAAAAAGCAACAGGAAGGAGGGGCATTATGAAGGAGGAGTTACGCGAACAAATTGTTAGCTATTTGCTGGAAAATCAGGATAAATTTTACCGGCTTGCCTTTTCCTATGTCCATAATGCGGATGCAGCCCTCGATATTGTACAGAATGCGATTGTCAAGGCATTGGAGCATTATACCTCGATTCGCAACGCCGACTATGTGAAGACCTGGTTCTACCGGGTTTTGGTCAATGAATGCTTAACCGCGCTGCAGAAGGGAAAACGGGAATATTCCTATGAGCCAGGGGATTTGCAGCGCATTCAAGATACGCCGGTGGAGGAAGACCACCAGGCGATGGAAATTTATGAACAGGTGCAAAAGCTCCCGGAAAAGATGAAAACCGTAGTGGTCCTGCGTTTTTATGAGGATTTCTCCTTGGCAGAGATCGCCAAGGTAACGGGGGCGAAGCTTAGCACAGTGAAATACCGTCTCTATTCGGCGCTGAAACAAATCAAGATGACTTACGAGGAGGGATTGGCATGAACAAAGAAGATCGTATCCGTGATTCCAAAAAGATTTATGATGCGACAGAAATTCCCAGCGAACTTTCAGAGACGGTTCATCAAGCCATACAACAAACACAATTGAGAAAAGGAGGAAACGAAATGCATCTATTCAAACGGTATGGAAAACGAGTAGCGGCTACGGCAGCGTGTTTGGTGATCTGTTTCGTTGCAGCATTGAATGTCAGCGAACCCTTTGCAGCAGCAGTTGCCAAGGTTCCGGTGGTGGGAGGCATTGTCCAAGTCGTCACCTGGAGAAGCTACGTTCAGGAGGACGAGGATAAGACCATTCAGATGGAAGTCCCTCAGATTGAAGGAGAAGAAGACAGCGGCGTTGTAGCCGATGTAAATGCAGAAATCCAGAAGATTGTGGATGACTACAAAGCGCAGGCGGAACAGCAAATCGCGGAGTACAAAGAGGCGTTCATTGCAACAGGAGGCACGGAGGAAGAATTTGCACAGAAGGATATCAAGGTTGATGTTCAGTACGATGTGAAATACCAGTCGGATACGCGCCTTTCTCTGGAACTTACGGCAAACGAGAACTGGTGCAATGCGTATAACGTGCAATATTTCTACAACATCGACTTAAAAGACGACAAGGCGCTGACCTTGGAGGATATCCTGGGAGAGGATTATGTCTCTATTGCGAATGCGAGCATCCGAGAGCAGATGCAGCAGCGTATGGCAGAGGACGAGAATCTGGTTTACTGGGATGGCAGTGACGGAATCGAAGGATTTACCACGGTGGATGAAAATACCAAATTCTATTTGAATGAAAAAGGAAATCCGGTTGTGGTGTTCGCCGCTTATGAGATTGCCCCGGGCGCCTTCGGTGCACAGGAATTTGAAATTGTTCCGTAAAACAAAAATCTTCAGTAGGATTTCTTCCTACTGAAGATTTTTTGCACACTTCTTTCCCTTTCCTCTTTGGATTATGCTATACTGGGTATACAATGTTACGAGGAAAAGGGGAGTGCATATGGAACCGCTTGATCTGCGCTTTTTGGAAGAGACGTTCCCATTTTGGAAAGGGTTGACTCTGCGGGAACAGCAGAAACTTTTATCGCAAACGCGGTGCTATGTGTATCCAAAAGGCAGCCGAATTCACAGCGGTTTGGAGAGGTGTACAGGGGTGCTTGCTGTAAAACGCGGGCAGCTGCGGGCGTATCTGATGTCTGACGAAGGAAAAGAAATCACTTTATATCGCTTGCTCGATGGAGATGTCTGTTTCCTCTCTGCATCGTGCATCCTGAAAAATATTTCCTTTGACATCTATGTGGATACTGAAGAAGAGACGGAACTCTATCTCATCCAAGCTTCCGCCTACGATGCCCTTGGCAAGAGCAATCTGGCGGTGCAGACATTTTTGCAGGAGACCATTTCCGCACGCTTTTCAGACGTGATGTGGGTCGTCGAGCAGATTGTTTTTATGAAGTTCGACCGCCGGTTGGCGATTTTCCTATTGGAACAAGCCGCTCTGGAAGGGAACGACGCCGTCACGCTGACGCATGAACAGATCGCCCACCATATGGGCAGCGCACGGGAAGTGGTGTCGCGCATGTTGAAGTATTTTCAGAACGAAGGGTTGGTGGAGGTCTCCCGCAAGGGAATCCGGCTGTTGGACCGCAAAGCGTTGAATGCACTGGCGAGGGAATGACCATCAGACGGGGATCATCTGCTTGATTTGCTCTTTGGCTTTGAGGCCGACCGATTGGGCGACGATTTTTCCGTCCTGGATGACCAGGAGCGTGGGGATGCTCATGACGCCGAACGCGGAAGCCAGCTCGGGTTCCTCGTCTATATTGATTTTGCAGACCTTGGCAGTACCCTTCAATTCCTGCGCAAGTTGGTCGATCATGGGGGAGACCATGCGGCACGGGCCGCACCACGGGGCCCAGAAATCAATTAAGACCGGCAGGGAGGTATGCAGCACTTCATTGGCGAAGGTTTCTTTTGTAAGATGTAAAACAGACATGTGAATGTCTCCTTTCGTGTAGTTTGTGTTTTGTTGTTCTTAGTATATGGGAGATGCCCAAAAAGTTCTGTGACCAAATCACCGAAGCAAAACACCGCATACGTGCTCCGTATGCGGTGTTTTTGCGTTGACTCTATTCTTTTTTACGCCGGTTCCACCACTTGGAGCGTTTCCCATCGGCCAATCCCTTTTCATAGGCCTTTTGGGCAGCTTTTTCTGGATCGCGTACGGGACGGCTTTCCTCCAAATACTCTGCCAGCCATGCCTCGTCCTCCAAATCCAGGCCGTTTTCACCGGCCAAGGCTTCCACATGATGGCGGAATTCGTGCCGGAGGGTATCGCGCAGCTCACGGCGCAGTTCCAGCGGAGATAAATCTCCGAAGACGGGTTCAAAGGACCCGTAATAGATGACGATGCTTCTACCTAAATAGGGGTCCTGGCAGTATTCGCCCAAAATGTAGAGGTCCTCTCCGGGAAAGTCCGGGTCCGGCTTTGCATCGGGGAGCAGGCAGACGCCGCCGTTGAGCTCTTGGAAGAAGGCCTCCGGAAGTTCATCCAACAGCTCTGCCAACCATTCTTCTGCTTTTTCGATGGAGACCATACCATTTCTCCCCCCTTCTGTTTTACAGGTCTTTTACGATCAATAGGGAAAAGTATCCGGCGGTATCGCCCGCCTGGGAAAGCGTAGGATAGAGCGCTTCCCCAGGCATCCCACAGTTCTGTACGACGCTGGTATGTTCGGAGAGACCCTTTTCCGTTAAAAGCCGCTTCACATTTGCAAACTGCTTGCCGCTTTTCATCAGGATCTTGACGCCCGGGGCATCGAGCTCCGGTTCCGCACAAGGGTAAGAGGCGGGCAAGATCCGCAGGGGCTTATCCGCTTCGGTCAGGCTTTCGCCCAGCGCTGCCGCGGCCGCGCAGAAAGAGGGCACACCGGCGACCATTTGATAGGAAAAGCCCATTGCCTGTATTTGATTTTGTATGTATGTGCAGGTGGAGTAGATCGAAGGGTCGCCCAAGGTGAGCAGGGCGACGTCCTGGCCACTTTTCAGGGTTTCCGCCACCTGTTCCGCCGCAACCCGGTGGCTTTCCTTCAGAACCTGTTGGTCGCGCGTCATGGGAAGGTGCAGGGAAAGACAGGGCTTCTCCGCAATCTCTGGAATCGCCTGTACGGCAATGCGAAAGGACGTGCTGTCCCGGCCGCCAGGGGCCGCAAGGACCGGGCAACTGCGAATGAGACGTTCCGCCTTGCGTGTGAGAAGTTCCGGATCTCCGGGCCCAACGCCAATGCTATATAAAATTCCCGTCATGGTATGCATTCCTCCAATGTAGAACATTTGGAGTTTATGATACCATGACGGGCAAAAAATTGCAAAAGTTTAGGAATCCAGCGCTTTGCGCAGAGAAGCAGTGAAGTGCCCAACCGGTTCCACGCAGTCCTTGCCGGATTCGGCAACCAGTTTCACAATGGCACTGCCCACGATCACGCCGTCGCAGTAGGCGCTGATCGCTTTGGCCTGTTCCGGCCCGGAGAGGCCAAATCCCACAGCGCAGGGGATATGTGCAGATTGGCGGATGGTATGGAAAAATGCATCAAAATCCGTGGTAAACTCCTTGCGCATACCGGTGACGCCGGTGGAGGAAACACAGTACAGGAATCCCTTGGCGGCGCTGGCGATCATCGCAATGCGCTCTTGAGAGGTGGGGGCCACCATGCTGATGGAATACACACCCGCACGGTCCGCGGCCTCTTGGATTTCATCCTGTTCTTCATAGGGCAGATCGGGGACGATTACACCGTCCACGCCGCTCTCGGCGCATAGCTGGAAAAAACGCTCCGTACCGAAGCCGAAAATGCTGTTGATGTAAAGCATCAACAGAAGAGGAACCTGCGTCTTTTCCCGCAAGCGTTTGACCAAATCGAAAATATCAACCAGTTTCGTCCCATTCTCCAGGGAGCGGACGCTGGCTTCCTGGATGACCGGCCCTTCCGCGATGGGATCGGAAAAAGGGACGCCCAATTCGATGATATCCGCCCCGGAAGCCTCCAACTGCAAAACAAGCTGCTCTGTGGTGTCCAGGCCGGCGTCGCCCGCGGTCACAAACGGAATCAGCGCCTTGCGGCCCTGCTCTTGCAATTTCTGAAATGTCGCGTCAATCCTGTTCATTGAGCTTTACCCCCCTGTATCTTGCCACCTGATAAACGTCCTTGTCGCCGCGTCCGGACAGGCAGATGATCATGGTTTGATCCTTGCGCATGGTCGGAGCGATCTTGCAAGCCAGCGCAACAGCATGTGCGGATTCGATCGCCGGGATAATCCCCTCCATACGGGAGAGATATTCAAAGGCGCATACCGCCTCTTCGTCCGTGATGGCAAAGTATTCGCCGCGGCCGGTCTTGGCGAGCTGCGCGTGCTCCGGGCCAATTCCCGGATAGTCCAGCCCCGCGGAGAGCGAATAGACCGGCGCAATTTGGCCCTCTTCATTTTGCAGGAAGATGGACTTCATACCATGGAAGATCCCCGCGCGGCCCCTGGAAATCGTCGCTGCCGTCCGGTCGGTGTCCACACCTTCGCCCGCTGCCTCTGCGCCGAGCAGCCGGACCGATTCGTCGGGGATGAAGTCGTAGAACATCCCCATGGCGTTGGAGCCGCCGCCCACACAGGCACAGACGGCGTCGGGTAACCTGCCCTCGATTTCCATCAATTGGCGCTTGGCTTCCTGCCCAATGATTTTCTGAAAGTCACGCACCATCTGTGGATAGGGGTGGGGGCCCATCACGGAACCGATCAGATAATGGGTGGTTTCCACGTTGGTGGTCCAGTCGCGCATGGCCTCGTTGATGGCGTCCTTCAGCGTAGCGGTGCCGCTGTGGACCGGTATCACCTTTGCGCCCAACAGCTCCATGCGGTAGACGTTGAGCGATTGGCGTTCCACGTCTGTTGCCCCCATATAGACTTCGCATTCCATTCCGAACAGCGCAGCGGCGGTCGCTGTCGCCACGCCGTGCTGGCCAGCGCCAGTCTCCGCAATGATGCGCTTTTTGCCCATGCGTTTCGCCAACAAAATTTGGCCCAGGACATTGTTGATCTTGTGGGAGCCCGTGTGGTTGAGGTCCTCGCGCTTGATATAGATCTTTGCGCCGCCGAGATCCTTTGTCATTTTCTCCGCATAGTAGAGCATGGAGGGCCTTCCGGCATAGTTCTGATAGTACCAGGAGAGCTCCTTTTGAAAATCTGGGTCGTCTTTATATGTTGCGTAGGCGGCTTCCAGCTCGTGTACCGCGTTCATCACGGTTTCCGGCACATATTGGCCGCCGTATTCGCCGTATCTTCCGATTTTACTCATGTTGTCCTTCCTTCCTGCTTGATCCCCTAGGCGTCCTGCAACGCCTGAAATTGTGTAACCACTGCGCGAATTTTTTCCCTGTCCTTGCAGCCACCGGTTTCGATGCCTCCCGAAAGGTCCACCCCGGCGGGATGGACAGCTTCCACTGCTTCGAAAAGGTTTTCCGCCGTCAACCCGCCCGCGAGGAAAAAGGGCTTCTGCGGGTTTGCCTCCCGGATCGCAGGCCAATTGGCCACCTTGCCGCTTCCTCCATAGGCGGTGGGGGAAAAGCTGTCCAAGAGGAGAAGGTCTACGGGGAGCTGTTCCGACCGGCGGATGCTTTCTGCATCCGTGACGCGCACCGCCTTCCAAATGGGCCTTTTTGTACGCTGCCGGAGGGTTTCGATGTAAGCGGCGTCCTCATCCCCGTGAAGCTGCAACACATCCAGTCTAGCACGTTCTGCGATTTGTAGCAAGTGCTCAATTGGTTCATTGACAAATACACCGACGGTTTGAATCCCCGCGCGCAGTCCCTTGGAGAGCGCGGCCGCCTGCTCCGCCGATACCTGCCGTTTGCTTTTGGCAAAGACAAACCCGATGTAGTCCGGCGGGAAGGCGTTCACATAGGAAATATCCTCGGCACGCCGGATGCCGCAGAGCTTGAGCTTCATACGTCCCGCCTCAATTCTTGCAGGGAGCGCCCGATGTCGCCGCTTCGCATCAGCGTCTCCCCGATCAATACGGCGTCCGCGCCATGCTCTCGGACGGCTTTCATGTCGCCGTTATCCCGGATGCCGCTTTCCGAGACGAGTACATGCCCTTCCGGTACCAGAGGGGCCAGCCGTCCGGTGACGGTTAGGCTGACCACAAAGGTTTTCAAATTACGGTTGTTGATGCCAAGCAGGTCGCTGCCAGCGGCCAGGGCGGAGGCGAGTTCTTCCTCGTTGTGCACCTCTGTCAGGCAGGCGAGGCCCAGGCCGTGTGCAATTTCCGCAAACGCCCGGAGGGTTTTGGTATCCAATAGGGCGGCGATCAATAGAATGGCGTCCGCGCCCATGGCGCGCGCCTCATAGATTTGGTAGGGGTCGATGATAAAATCCTTGCGCAGAATGGGGAGTGAGACCGCCGCACGGATGGCGCGCAGATAATCGCTTTTTCCCTGGAAATAGTGTTCTTCCGTCAAAACCGAGAGCGCGTTTGCGCCGTTCTGCTCATAAGCCTTGGCGATCTCCACCGGATGAAAATCAGCGCGGATCAGCCCTTTGGAGGGGGAGGCCTTCTTTACCTCAGCGATCACGGCGAGCCGGTCCCCTTGCAAAGCCTTGGCAAAATCCCGCGTCGGTTCCCGCCGGTTCTGCGCCGCCTTCTGAACGGCTTCGAGCGGCACGGCGGCCATTTCCCGCGCAAGCTGTTCTTTTCGCTTACAAACAATATCGTCTAAAATCATGGAATGTTCTCCTTATTGGATGGAATGTGTGAAGGCTTTGAATTCGTTCAGCTTTTTCAATGCTTTTCCAGAATCGATGGAATCCTTGGCCAGGGCGATCCCCTCTTCGATGGACGCCGCTTTTTGGATGGTATACAGCGCACAGCCCGCGTTCAGGAGGACAATGTCCCGGCAAGGGCCGGGCTTTCCCTGGAGGATATCCATGGTGATCTGCGCATTTTCCTGTGCGGTGCCGCCGACCACAGAGGACAGCTCCGCCAATTCCATCCCATAGTCACGCGGGTCCAAATCGTATTTGATGAGCTTGCCATCGCGAATCTCACAGACGCGGGTGGTGTTGGAAATGGTGATCTCGTCCAGCCCGTCGTCCCCGTGGACAAGCATGGCGCCTTTGATGCCCAAATTCATCAGCACGCGCGCCATGGGCTCCATCAGGTCCTCGTCATAAACGCCGAGCAGGATATAATCCGCCTGTGCCGGATTTGCGAGCGGGCCGAGAATGTTGAACACAGAGCGCACGCCGATCTCCTTGCGGGGTGCGGCGGCAAAACGCATGGAACCGTGGAACGATTGGGCAAAAAGAAACGAAAGCCCGCAGGTGTTCAGACTTTGTGCAGCCTGGTCGGGCGTCATGGCAATCTTCATGCCGAGCGCTTCTAAAACGTCTGCGGCGCCGCTCCGGCTGGAAACGCTGCGGTTGCCGTGCTTGGCGACGCGCGCGCCAGCGCCCGCGGCGACAAATGCCGATGTGGTGGAGATGTTAAACGTGCCCACCATGTCGCCGCCTGTGCCGACGATGTCGATGGAATCCGAGCATCCCGGCATGGGCTGTGCCTTCTGGCGCATCACGCGGGCAAAGCCGGTGATCTCCGGGATGGTTTCTCCCTTCATGCGCAGCGCGGTTACAAAGGAACCGATCTGCGCGTTTGTCGCGCCGCCGGACATAATGCAGTCCATCGCCTCGACCGCTTCCGCTTCGGTCAAATCTTCGCCCTCGATGATTTTGAAGATATATGGCTTTAAGAGATTGCGCTGCGCCGGAGGGACGGCGGATTCCGTACGGCCGGTGATGGGCAGATGTGCGATGCGGTCACAGAAATTTTCCAGAATTTTCGGGCCACATTCGGTCAAAATCGATTCAGGGTGGAACTGCACGCCGTAGGTGGGGTGTTCTTTATGGGCGAACGCCATAATTTCGCCGTCTTCGTCCTCTGCAAGGATCTCTAAGCAGGCGGGAAGGGTGTCGCGGTCGGAAATCAGGGAGTGGTACCGGCCAACGGTTACCCTTTCCGGCAGGCCGGAGAAGAGCGGATTTTTGTTTTGGATGGTGATCTCACTGGCTTTGCCGTGCATCAGTGTTTTGGCATGCACCGTCTTGCCGCCGAACGCTTCTCCAATGGATTGGTGCCCTAGGCAAACGCCAAGAATCGGAATGGACCCGCTGAACTTCTGAATCGCAGCGACGGAAATACCGGCGCTTGCCGGATAACCGGGGCCGGGGGAGATAACGATCGCCTGCGGCGCAAGCATTTCGATTTCCTCCAATGTGATTTCATCGTTGCGTTTGACAAGGATGTCCTGGTAGAATTTGCCGATGTATTGATATAGGTTATACGTAAACGAATCGTAGTTATCGATGATTAAGATCATGGCTGTCTCCCTGCCTTTCTCAAAGGTTGCACGCCTGCTCGATGGCGTTGATGACTGCGCGTGCCTTGTTTTCGCTCTCTTCGAATTCCTTTTCCGGCACGGAATCGGCGACAATGCCGCCGCCCGCCTGTACATAAGCCCGGTTGTTTTTGAACAGCACGGTGCGGATGGCGATGCAGGTGTCAATGTTTCCGTCAAAGCCGAGATAACCGACCGTGCCGCCGTACAGTCCGCGTTTGGTGGGTTCCAGTTCGTCGATGATCTCCATTGCGCGCACTTTTGGCGCGCCGGAGAGCGTGCCCGCCGGGAGGACGGAAAGCAAGGCGTCCAACGCGGTCTTGTCGTCCCGCAGCATGCCCTTTACATCGCTGACAATGTGCATCACCTGGGAATAACGCTCCACCTTCATGAAGCTGGTCACTTCCACGGTGCCGAACTTGGAAACCTTTCCTACGTCATTGCGGCCCAGGTCCACCAGCATGGTATGTTCGGCCTTTTCCTTCGGGTCCTTGAGAAGGTCGCGTTCCAGCTCTTTGTCCTGCGCTTCGGTCAGGCCGCGTTTGGAGGTACCGGCAATCGGCTTGGTGGAGACGATGCCCTTTGTCACGTTGACGAGCATCTCCGGGGAGGCGCCGACGATTTCGTAATCTTTGAGCTTAAAATAATAGAGGTAGGGGGAGGGGTTGGCGGAACGCAGGCAACGGTACACGTCGAACGCATCCGGCGGGTTCGGGACCTCCAGCCGGCGGGAGAGGACCACTTGGAAAATATCGCCCTCTTTGATGTATTCCTGCGCCCTGCGGATGTTTTCCAGATGCTGCTCCTTGGTGATGTTCGTCTCTACGATGGGAGCTGGGTGGTTGTTCGGCACATGGGGGAGGGGCGTGAATTCTGTGAGATAGGCTCCCAGGCGCTCTGCTTCTGATTCGCAGGCGGCATACCGGTTTGTGAGGTCCTCATTTCGATGAATGTTTTGTATAATGACTGTCTTGTTAGAGAGGTGATCGAAGGCCACCAACTGGTCGTAAAGGAAGAGGTGGCAGTCCGGTAGGTCGAGGTCATCCTTGGGGGGATGGCTCAATTTTTTCTCCATGTAGCGGACAGTGTCATAACCAAAGTAGCCGACCAGCCCGCCGGTCAATTTGGGGCGGTTGGGAAAGCTGGGGGACTTATACCGGTTCAGGATCTCTGTCAGGAAGGAAATCGGGTTGTCGATCGGGGTGTGGGATTCCGAATTTCCTTCCGCAACGGTCGCCAAACCATTTTTGATGCGGATTTCCATCTTCGGATGGATGCCAATGAAGGAGTAGCGGCCCCACTGTGTGTTGTCGACACTTTCCAAAATGAAGCAGGTGTCGCTTTGCTCCTTGAGGGCATTGAAAATGTGGATCGGGGTCATGGAATCGGACAGGACCTCATAAAACACAGGGACAACGTCGTATTCTTCCAAAAGTTCCTGTACTTCCGTCAAAGTGGGGTACAACATATGCGCATCTCCTTTAGCAAGAATGTATTTTGGCAAACAAAAAGAGCCTACCGTCCGTATGGGACGATAGACTCGTGGTGCCACCCAAATTCCGGAACGAAACCGTTCCGCTTTTAACAGGTACATGGCAAAATCAACGAAGGTACGCAGCTTTTGCCTCAATACCCTTTCCCATAACGCGGGAACCACGGCGATGGTTACTCGGAAACCCTTTCTCCATGCTCCTCACAAACCCATTCGCCTGCATCGTATGCTCCGGCTTCCCACCAACCGCCGGTTCTCTGTGCCACCGTTTTACAGGGTACTCACTTTTGCTCGTTGGATTTCAAAATGTTTTATTTTGGTGCCATTATACGCCGGTCAACAGAAATCTGTCAAGTAGTTTTTAAAAATTAATTTTTGCGTGGTAAATCGTTACATCAGCGATTGGCCACATCGATGTGCAGGTTTTCCAGGATGTCGAATGCCTTTTCCTGCATGGCCGGGTCGTTGCTGGCCACGCACTGTGCGTCGACGATAATTTGTGCCTCCGGCTGTGCGGCCTTTGCCAAAATCGCATTGGAGATGACGCAGATATTGCTGACAACGCCGACCAGTTCGATCACATCGTAGCGTTTTTCCTCCAAATAGTGCAGAAGGTCGAGGCTACCGAAGGTGTTCTTTTCGAAGAAGGTGCAGTAAGCCAGCTGATAGCGTAGGCGACCGTGCAGCTGCCAGCCCTCGGAACCACACAGGCAATGCGGGATGGGAAGTTTTTTCCCCTCCTGCGTGTCGAGATAATTTTCCCCGTGGGTATCCATGGTGTAGACAACATCGTCCTTTGCGTCGAGATAGTCCTGCACTTTTTTGTGCAGCTTCGGTTCCAGTGCCTCCGCCTCTGGAAACCCGAGGGAACCGGACACAAAATCGTTCTGATAATCCACCACGATCAAAAGCTTTTTCATTTCTTGCCCTCCTTTTTTTCCGCAACAGGTGTTTCTTGTGCGTATTTACAGAATTCACGCATACAGCAAATTTCACATTTCGGCTTGCGTGCGTCGCAGACAGCGCGCCCATGAAGGACCAATCGGTGGCAGAAATCGTTTGCCTCGTCCATCGGCAGGACTGCGCGGAGCTGTTTCTCTACCTTCAAGGGCTCTTTCCCTTCGCTCAGTCCCAAACGCCCACAGATACGGATACAGTGGGTATCCGTTACAACCGCAGGTTTGTGATAAATGTCGCCCACCACGAGGTTGGCGGTTTTGCGGCCCACGCCGGGGAGTTTGGTCAATTCTTCCACCGTGTCCGGCACGACGCCGTTGTAATCGCTGCGCAGTTTGTTGCACATCGCATAAATATCGCGCGCCTTGGTCTTATACAATCCGCAGGAGCGGATGATCTCTTCAATGTCCTCCACAGGCCCGTCGCAAAAGGCATTTAGCGTGGGGAAGCGCTCAAAAAGCGCAGGGGTCACCATGTTGACACGTGCGTCCGTGCACTGCGCGGATAAGCGCGTGGCGATCAGCAATTGAAGCGGTTCTGTATAGGTCAACGAACAAATTGCATCGGGATATTCCTTCTTTAAAGCTTCCACCGCCAGGACCGCGCGTTGCTTTTCTGTCATTCTGCTGCATCTCCTTGTTCCAGATCCATTTCTACCGGTCGACGGAATTCGACTATGAGTTTATTGTATACGAAAACCGAAGAAAGCACAAGTTGACAAACCAAGGAAAAATCCCTATGATGAAGAAAATTTTGAAAATCGAGGAGGGTGGTTATGTCCGGGTTTTGGCTAAAAATTCTGGCAATGATTTCGATGTTGATCGATCACACCGGGATGGTCCTATTCCCTCAGATGCAGGGCTTGCGGGTGCTGGGGCGGCTGGCATTTCCTTTGTATTGCTTCCTTTTGGCGGAAGGGGCCGTCCACACCTCCAATAGCAAACGCTATTTGGGGAGGCTGTTGGGCTTTGCCCTGCTGTCGGAGATTCCGTTTGATCTGGCGTGTCACAATACCGCCCTCTGGATGCAATCCCAAAACGTCTTTTTTACATTATTTTTGGGATTGGCGGCCTGCGAACTTTTGAAGCGTTTCGCTCCAGAGAGGCCCTTTTGGAGCCTTGTGGGGGTGGCAGGGCTGGCGGGACTCGCAGAGATCTTGCAGACCGATTACGGGGCCTTTGGCGTGGGATTGGTGATTGTCTTTTATATTTGCCGGACGTCTCCCGCGAGGGGAACCATCCTCTTTACCATCCTCAATACCGGCTTTTCGCTGCTCAATCATATGACGCTCCAATTGGCGGCGCCGGTTGCTGTGCTTCCGATCCTGCTTTACAATGGGCAGCGGGGAAGAGCGCTCAACAAATACGTGTTCTATTGGGTGTATCCCATCCATTTGTTGCTTTTGTTTTTCCTGCGCCGGTTCCTGATGTAGTGGGCTTGGAAAGGGCGGCTGGGAAGTTTGTCCGTTTTCTGGATAAAATGGAAAGCTGCGGCGGAAGGTGTTGCGTTTTATCGGCAGAAAGGATATAATGGATAACAAGATACAGGCGGGAGTCGTGCCCAGGACCGGGACGGCTGGCGGCCAATACCAACCAAGGAGAGAGGAACGAAATGTACAAAGATATGATGGACACAATTGGATTTGTGTCTCAGGCGGACCCCGAAGTCGGCGCGGCCATGCAGGATGAACTCAAGCGCCAGCAGCGCAACCTGGAAATGATCGCTTCCGAGAACATGGTTTCCCCGGCGGTGCTTGCCGCAATGGGCAGCGTGCTCACCAATAAGTATGCAGAGGGCTACCCAGGCAAGCGCTACTACGGCGGCTGCGAGTATGTTGACGTTGTGGAAAACATCGCGCGCGACCGTGCTTGCAAGCTGTTCGGCGCCGAGCACGCCAATGTGCAGCCGCATGCGGGTGCACAGGCAAACCTGGGCGTTTATTTTGCCCTGCTCAAGCCCGGCGATACGGTCATGGGTATGAATCTGGCAGAGGGCGGCCATCTGACCCATGGTTCCCCGGTGAATATGTCCGGCAGCTATTTTAACTTTGTCGCCTATGGTGTCAGCCCGGAGACGGGCCGCATCGATTACAACCAGCTTTATGAGCAGGCCATGCAGGTCAAGCCGAAGCTGATTGTCGCGGGCGCCAGCGCTTATCCGCGCGTGATCGACTTTGCAAAGTTCCGTGAGATCTGCGACGCCTGTGGCGCTCTCTTTATGGTGGATATGGCGCACATTGCCGGCCTGGTGGCGGGCGGCGACCACCCCAACCCGGTGCCTTACGCAGACGTAGTGACTACCACCACGCATAAGACCCTGCGCGGTCCGCGCGGCGGCATGATCCTGTGCAAAGAGGAGTACGCCAAGGCGATCGACAAGGCGATCTTCCCCGGCACGCAGGGCGGCCCGCTGATGCACATCATCGCAGGCAAGGCGGTTTGCTTCGGTGAGGCATTGAAGCCGGAATTCAAGCAGTATTCGCACAACATCGTTGCCAACGCTTCCGCATTGGCGGATGGCCTTCTCAAGCGCGGCGTGAAGCTCGTCTCCGGCGGCACGGATAACCATCTGATGCTGGTGGATCTTACCGGCCAGGAATTGACCGGCAAGGAACTGGAGCACCGCCTGGATGAGGTGTACATCACCGCAAACAAGAATACGGTTCCGAACGAGCAGCGCAGCCCATTCACCACAAGCGGCCTGCGCCTTGGCACGGCGGCCATCACGACCCGCGGTTTGACCGTGGCCGATATGGACACCATTGCGGAGTGCATCGCATTGGCGATCAACGACTTCGACAACAGCAAGGAAAAGATTCGCGGCATGGTCACGGAGATTTGCACGCGTTATCCGCTCTATGCATAAGGAAGTCCAAACCTGAATTTATACATTGAAAAAGCCGCACTGTACGAATCAAGTACAGTGCGGCTTTCCGGTAAAGGAGGAACTTTTGATGCGCCCATTGGCGGACCGCATCCGTCCCCAAACGCTGGATGAGATGGTAGGCCAGCGCCATCTGCTGGGGGAAGGGAAACCCCTGCGCAGGATTCTTGCCTCTGGGGTGATCCCCAATCTGATCTTCTACGGCCCATCCGGCGTGGGAAAGACGACATTGGCTTCCATCATCGCAAAGCAGACCAACCGCAAACTCTGCAAATTGAACGGGACCACTGCTTCGACCGCGGACATCCGCGAAGTGGTTGCGGGCCTGGACCGTCTGGACGCAGTGAACGGCGTGCTGCTCTATTTGGACGAGATCCAGTACTTTAATAAAAAACAGCAACAGACGCTTTTGGAATTCATCGAAAACGGGCAGATTACTCTGATCGCTTCTACAACGGAGAATCCATATTTTTATGTCTATAATGCGATTTTGAGCCGGTCCACCGTGTTTGAATTTAAGGCGGTACAGCCGGAAGAAATCTGTCCTGCGGTGGAGCGGGCATTCCATGTGATGGAAGAGGACCTGCACAGCCCGCTGCGCTTGGAGGACGGCGTGGTGAAACACATCGCCACTGCCTGCGGCGGGGACGTGCGCAAAGCGATGAATGCAGTGGAACTCTGCGCCCTGTCCTCTCAGGAACAGGGCGATGTGCGGCTTGTTACGCTGGAAGGGGCAAGGGAGCTGACCCAGCGCAGCGCTATGAAATACGACCGGGAAGGGGACGAGCATTATGACATCCTGTCCGCCTATCAAAAGTCGATGCGCGGTTCCGATCCCGATGCGGCGATCCATTATCTGGCGCGCCTGTTGGAGGCGGGAGATCTGCCATCCGCCTGCCGCAGGCTGTTGGTGTGTGCCAGCGAGGATGTAGGGCTTGCTTATCCGCAGATCATCCCCATTGTCAAAGCTGCGGTGGATACAGCGCTCATGGTGGGCCTGCCGGAAGCGCAGTTTCCGCTGGCGGACGCGGTGCTTCTCGTATGCAATGCACCAAAGTCCAACAGCGGCCACAATGCGATTCTTGCAGCGAGGGAGGATGTGCGCGCGGGAAAAGCGGGGCCAATCCCACGGCAATTACAAAACAAGCATTTTGACGGCGCAGATAATCCTGTAAAAGGACAATTTTACAAATATCCTCATGATTATCCAAACCACTGGGTGGTGCAACAGTACCTGCCAGAGAATCTGCAAGGGACCCACTATTATGAATATGGGGAAAATAAAACGGAACAGGCTTATCGCGCCTATTGGGAACGTATTAAAAACTCTGGGAATCTTTAGTAGAATCCTGTCCAAAAAGTGGAGCAAATCGGATTTTCTGAAAATAATTTGTAGAAAACGGCAAATTTACCTTGTATCTGTCCGCTCTTCGTGGTAACATAGATAAGAATAGGGGCAATGAATGCCCATCGGAGGTGTTTGTTTTTCATGAAGGACGAGACACTTTTCAACCTGTCTTACGGGATGTATGCGATTGGTGTAAAAAATGACAAAAAGGTTTCTGCTTGTATCGTCAATACAGTTTTTCAAGTGACGAATACGCCGAATCAAATTGCCCTCAGCATGAACCGCGACAATTATAGCTATGAATGTATCAAAAAGGAAGGAATCTTCACGGTTTCTGTGCTCTCCGAGGATACCTCTGGTGCGGTGATTGGAGCGTTGGGCTTTAATTCCGGACGGGACACGGACAAGCTCAAGAATGTCCGCCATAAGATCTTGGTGGAAGGGCTGCCCGTTGTGAAGGAGAATATTTGTTGCTGGTTCCTTTGTAAGGTCGTAAACAGTGTAGATACGCCAACACATACGATTTTCATTGCAGAAGTGGTGGCGGGCAGCGACACGTCCAAGGGGAAACCGATGACCTACGATTATTACCACAAGGTCATCAAAGGGACGGCACCCAAAAATGCACCTACTTACCGCGCGACCGAGGCAGTGGACGACCACAACGATGGCGAGGAGTTTATTTGTACCATCTGCGGCTATGTGTATGACGATCCCGACCTTTCCTTTGAAGAGCTTCCGGATGATTGGGTCTGTCCGATTTGTGGTGCGCCAAAGAGCGCATTTAAGCGTCAATAGTTGTAATCTTTAGAGACCACCAGCGGCGTAGGGAAAACGGATAAAAAGTTGGATTTCCTAAGCTGGTTGCGGTTTCTAAGAGGCTCACTCCGAAGCGGATAAACTGCTTCGGGCGGGCCTTTTTTTTCGGTGAATGCGGTGGAGAAATGGCCTTTTAGGGACAGAAGTGCGCCGCAAAATGGGGGAAGAAGATTATAAAAGAAAGATCTATCTTCGGAGGAATTTTATACTAGAAGGACTTCCCATGTTTTTGAGTGCATTTTTTGAAAAGGGTTTCTCTGACCGATTCATAAATCATATGGTTTTTCCGTCGAAAAATGGTTTGTGCGGAGAAGCCGAAAGGAAATGAGGAGAGTACCATGTCAAGCAAAATTATCCAGGTCAACGAACGGCCGCCTCTCAGCCAGGCCATCCCCTTAAGTATCCAGCACATGTTTGCCATGTTCGGCGCTTCAGTGTTGGTGCCCTCGGTCTTTGGCATTGACCCGGCGATCGTTCTATTGATGAACGGCGTTGGAACCCTGTTGTTCATCCTGATTACCAAAGGCCGTGCGCCGGCATACCTCGGTTCCAGCTTCGCCTTCCTTGCGGCGGGAGGGGTTGTCATTCAGAAGTATGGCTTTGAATATGCCCAGGGCGGCTTTGTGGCCGTGGGCATTTGTGGCTGTATTTTGGCGCTGATTGTCTATAAGTTCGGAACCAATTGGATCGATTACGTATTGCCCCCAGCGGCTATGGGGCCGGTGGTGGCGTTGATTGGCCTGGAGTTGGCATCCAATGCTGCCAGCAATGCCGGCCTGCTGGACGAAACCATCGACATGAAAAACGTTGTCGTGTTCCTGATTACCCTCTGTGTAGCGGTATTCGGTTCAATCCTGTTCCGTAAATTCCTCGCCGTGATCCCGATTCTTATTGCGATCATTGCAGGATATGTTGCAGCATGCATCGCAGGGATTGTTGATTTTCAGACGGTTGCCGATGCGTCGTTCTTTTCGTTGCCGCATTTCCAACTGGCAAAGTTCAATATGGAGGCCATTGTCACGATGCTGCCAGTATTGTTGGTGATTGCCTCGGAGCATATTGGCCACCAGATTGTCACCAGCAAGGTGGTCGGTCGTGATTTGCTGAAAGATCCGGGCTTGCATCGCTCCCTGTTTGCAGATAACTTTTCTACGGCGCTTTCCGGCTTGATTGGCTCTGTCCCGACAACGACTTATGGCGAGAACATCGGCGTAATGGCGATGACCAAAGTGTATAGCGTTTGGGTTATCGGTGGGGCGGCTGTATTCTCTATGGTCTGCGCATTTATTGGCAAACTTTCTGCGCTTATCAGCAGCATCCCAGGGCCGGTTATCGGCGGCATTTCTTTCCTGCTGTATGGGATGATTGGTGCTTCTGGCCTACGTATCCTCGTAGACGCTAAGGTCGATTATGGTAAGGCGAGAAATCAGGCCCTGACTGCGGTTGTATTCGTTACCGGGCTTTCCGGTATTTCGCTGAATTTTGGCGGCGTCCAGCTTACGGGAATGGTTCTTGCCTGTGTCGTCGGCATGATTATGGGCCTGTTGTTCTATATTTTTGATAAGCTCCATTGGACCAATGACCGGGAAGAAGAAGAGGAAGTAGTCGAAGCTTCGGTGGCGTCCTCTCTCGAAAAGAAATAAGATTTTGCCTCTAGAGTAAAAAATGCCCATCGCTATAAAACGATGGGCATTTTTTAACGTCTGGATTTTAAGAAATTTTTTCGATTTTAGTTACCGTAACCCCTTCCGTATCGGTGCCATGAATGGTGCCATCGTAATAGACACGCAGCATGTCCCCAATAATTAGCCCGTCTGGCTCGTTGACTTCTGCACCTTCTTTATTAAAGAGAAGTTCTTTGCCATCTGCCGTTTGGATAGTGATGGTGTTCATCGTTCCATCCTGGAGGACTCCATCGACATAAGTGGGTTCTACACTGGAAGAGGAGGGATTAACAACGGTAAAACCTTCCTTTACTTCCTCCAAAGTAATGGCCATTTTGTCATAAAGCGCTGCTGTTTCCTCGTCGGTGACAGGATTTTCTGTTGGGATATCCGCAAGATAGACGGTGTTAGAAGTCTCTTGGAGCAGAGAAGGAAGCTCCGCGCCGATGGCACTCTGATCGTCCCACCATGCTTTGGGTGCAGCCCAAATAGAGAGCAAAGGCGTGTCGGCATTCCCTTTAAACAGAAAATCTACGTGGCTGTATTCGATATCCTGGGAACTCATCACATCGTCTTTGACTACCTTGACGGTGTAGTCATCCTTACTCCAGCGAGATGGTACAGTAAATGTAAAATCCATTCCATCAAAGCTAAGTGTTTGAGGGACGCTGGATTCGGAAGAGACGGGCGGTTCGCTAGAGGGCAGCATAGAAGATTCATTGCCACCATTGGTGCAGGCGCAGATGGAGATCGCCAAAAATGCGGCAAGGAATAGTACAAGTGTTTTTTTCATAGAAATACCTCCTTAAAAGAGGGGAAGCAGCAAATCTGTACACTTCCCAAGTGTATCGCTTGGCCTTATGACGCACCCATTTTACCGCGAAACGTTGGAAAAAGAAAGAAACAGTTTGTTAACTTTCATGACAATTCTGTTGGAACTTATTTGGCACAAAGGCGGTGCAGATCTTGGACGAATTCCCGAACCGCCTCCTCCGGAGTGGCCCAAGAGGTCACCAGACGGATCGCTTGATGTTCTGCGTCTACACGGCCCCAGGTTTCAAACGCATAATCTTGTGCGAGCGTTTCGATCAGGGAGTCGGAGAGAATGGGGAAAATCTGATTGGTGGGGGAATCGGAGAAGAAAGCGCAGTCTACAGCGCGCAGGCCTTCCCGTAACAGGTCTGCCATCCGATTGGCATGTTCAGCAAGTTTGTAATAGAGGCCGTCTTCAAAAAGCGCTTCAAACTGCGCGCCAAGCACCAGGCCTTTCGCCAGCATCCCACCGCGCTGCTTTAAAATATAGCGGAAGTCCGGCTTTAATGCGTCATTGCAGATGACCAGCGCCTCACCCAGAAGTGCGCCGTTTTTTGTGCCGCCCACATAGAATGCGTCGGTCAGGGCGCCGATGTCCTGCATAGTGAGATCGCTTGCGCACAGGGCGCTCCCCAGACGTGCGCCATCCATATAGAGATAGAGGCCGTTTTCCCGGCAGCAGCGGTTTAAGGCGGCCAGTTCTGCTTTCGAATAGACAGTTCCACACTCTGAAGAATTAGAGAGATAAGCCAGCTTGGGCTTCACCATATGTTCATCCGGATGTTCCGCCAATACGCGCAGGATTCCCTCCGGCGTAAGCTTGCCGTTTACTCCCGGGGTGGTGCAGACCTTATGGCCGGTAGCTTCGATGGAACCGCTCTCGTGCCCGGCAATATGGCCGGTTTCCGCTGCGATTGCCGCTTCATGCGGACGCAAAAAAGCGGTCAACGCTGTCAGGTTTACCTGTGTGCCGCCTTCCAGAAAATGGACATCCACATCCTCCCGGCCGATTTCTTTCCGGAGAAGATCAGCCGCATGCTTGCAGTGTACATCGTTTCCGTAGGCTGCGTTTTGTTTGCTTCCTGCTTGTTTGAGGGCCTCCAACAGTTTTGGATGGGCGCCTTCGCTATAATCGTTTTGAAAACTGTACTTCAATCGGATTCCCGCCTTTTCTATACAAATTATGTGCGGATATTCCCGCAGGACTTTTAGTATAACATATTTTGCACTGCAAGAGAATAGGCGAGCCGCTTTTCAAGTACTCCAGCTAGGTATATAATAGCGAGGAGTGAATAGTGCGGTGGAGGAGGCGCAAATGAAGATTTTAGTAGACGCGGACGCTTGTCCGGTAAAGGAGATCATTGTGCGGCAGGCGAAAAAGCGGGGCATTCCCGTTGTGATGCTGTTGGATACCAGCCATATTTTGAACGACGGGTATAGCAAGGTGATTACGGTGGATAAAGGGCGCGACAGTGTGGACATCCGTCTGGCGAACCTCCTGGAAGCGGGGGACATCGTCGTGACCCAGGATTTTGGCGTAGCAGCGCTGGCCCTGGGGAAGAGGGCAAAGGCGATGAACCAAAATGGGATGGTCTATGACGACCGCAATATGGATCAACTGTTGTTTGAACGCCATCTTGGACAGAAGATCCGGCGGGCTGGTGGAAGGACCGCTGGGGCGAAAAAGCGTACGCGCTCAGATGATGAATCCTTTGAAAGAGCTTTTATAGACATTTTGGAGAAAAACATCTGAAGCAGGACCAGAGACCTATGGATATAGGCTTGTTTTGATGGATTAGAAATAGCGTTAATTTAAAATGATACATGGCTGTTATGGATAATCTTCAAAATGCTTGACAGAATGAGAAAGACGTGCTTATAATGCCAATGTTTTGCCTATGCATAGACCAATCGGAATGAGGTTGATGATTTGATGTATGATTATGATTTATTGATTATCGGTGCCGGCCCTGCGGGGATTTTTACGGCATTGGAGATGAACCGGCTTGCACCCGAAAAGAAGGTGCTGGTGGTGGATTCTGGAAGCAGCATCGACCACCGGGCTTGCCCGGCCCGCACCAGTGGGCAATGCGCCCACTGCAAGACATGCAGCATCATGAATGGATGGGCAGGCGCCGGCGCGTTTTCCGATGGAAAGCTTTCCCTCTCGGAGGAAGTGGGCGGCAACCTGACCGACTATCTTCCGGTGGATACCGTCCGCCAGCTCATTCATTATGCGGATGAGATTTACCTGCAATTCGGTGCTCCAAAAAAGATTTACGGAAAGAGCGATAAGTTTGCGGAAGAACTCGCCTACGAAGCGCACAAGGAGAACATCCAGTTGATCCCTTGCCCAGTCCGTCATATGGGCACGGAATACTCGTTTGAAGTCCTGCGCGCGATGTATCAATATCTCGCCGCTTGCCCGAATTTTACCTTTTGGGAGCATACGACGGCGGAGACGCTGCTGGTCGAAGAGGGAACCGTGCAGGGAGCGTGGCTGACAAATTCCAAAGGGGAACGAAAGCTTGTGCGGGCGCCCTATGTGATTGCGGCCCCGGGACGCGGCGGTGCGGACTGGTTGCACGGCATCGCTCAGCAGAATGGACTTTCCACCAAAAACAATGCAGTAGACATCGGCGTGCGCGTGGAAGTGCCGAATGCGGTGATGGATCGCTTGACCACCCATTTATACGAGGCGAAGCTCGTTTATTACTCGGACACGTTTGAAAACAAAGTGCGCACCTTCTGCATGAATCCCGGCGGGATTGTCAGCGAGGAGCACTACGACGGAGAGGACGGCGGGATCGCGGTCGTCAATGGCCATTCCTATGCGGATGAGGATAAGCGGACGGAGAACACCAATTTTGCCATGTTGGTTTCCACCGAGTTTACCGAGCCGTTCCACCAGCCGATCGAATACGGCCGCTATATTGCCCAGCTTGGAAACATGCTGACGGGCGGGGGAATTATGGTGCAGCGTTTGGGAGACCTGCTGAAGGGCAGGCGGACGGACGTCTCGCGTTTGAAAAAATCCACGACCATACCCACCCTGAAAAATGCGGTGCCTGGCGACCTCTCCTTTGTCCTGCCGCACCGCCACCTGACCAGCATCGTGGAGGCGCTGCGTGCGTTTGATAAACTGGCGCCGGGATTGTATTCGAAAAACACGCTGCTTTATGGGGTGGAAGTCAAGTTTTATTCCTCCAAAATTGCAGTGCAGAGCAATTTTGAAACAGAAGTCAAGAACTTGTATGCGATTGGCGACGGGGCTGGAATCACCCGCGGCCTGATGCAGGCTTCTGTGACGGGAATAGTTGTGGCGCGCGACATCGCTGAAAAAGCCAAAGCGTAAAAGATGGATATTTCCTTTTTCCGGACCATACAATAGGAAGTGGGAAAGTTACCGTTGATGGAAGGAAAGGGGAATCTTTATGCAGAGGCAAGCAATCCACTATTTTGTGAATAGCAATAGTTCGCGCGGATATGTCAGTTTTTATGAATCCAATTTTGGCGCGCTGGAACGTGTGGTCCCGTTGCATGGCTATCCATTAAAACCCTTGGGAAATCTCTTGGAAGACATCTGCGATTGTGCGGCGGAACAGAAACGGCGAGTGGAATGGATTCACAATTGTCTGGACAATACGCCGGAGGGCATCATTTTGCCAGACCTCTCTGCGGGCGTCATCAATATCCCATTCTATGCAGAGCACAACGCTTTGAATTTGCTGGAGGATTACAATATCCGCCAGACACGAAAGGCGTTGGATGAGGCCCATGCATTGTTTGCAGCAGCGCTGCATATTCACGATGAATGGGAAAAGGTTTACATCGGGAAAATGGATTTTCGTGCGGCCGACGAACTGGCAAAGGAAACGGAAACCAGGTTGATCGGCGACCGCCATACAGAGAAAAAGGGGCGTGCCATTGACCGCTACTTTGGAGCGGCTACAGTCAACGGATCCTTTGATTATATCGCGAATATCACGCAGTGTTTAGGGAAACGGTATTTTATCAAGGGGCGGCCCGGAACAGGAAAATCCACCTTGCTCAAGAAGCTGGTAAAAAAAGCAGTGGACGCCGGATTCGAAGCGGAAGTGTACCACTGCGCGTTTGACCCACAGAGTTTGGATATGCTGGTTGTGCGGGAGTTGGATTTCTGCATCTTTGACAGCACATCCCCACACGAATATTTCCCCTCTTTGCCAACCGACGAGATCATCGATGTATACGAGGCGGCGGTCGAGCCAGGGACGGATGAAAAGAACGCCAAAAAATTGACGCAGTTCCAGCACGATTACAAAGAGCAGGTGGGAAAGGCGACGGAAAAGCTCCGTCTGGCAAAGGAGTCGTATGACCGGGCGCAGCAGACCCATCTTTCCCGATTGGATAAAGCCGCCTGCAAGGAATCCGCCGAGCAGATCAAATCGATTCTCTTTCGAACGTAATAGAGCGATACAGATGAAAAGCGGTATGTGCCGATCCAGTGGGCACATACCGCTTTTGCTTATTCAAGAATCGGAATGGAAATTTTGGTGAGATACTCTTGAGAATCCTGGTTTGTTATTTCGTCCAAGAGGTCGTCCTCATAGGAGTACGGGACTATCGATAACTGGTGATGCCGGATATACGCAGCCAAGCGCTCGTAAGCTTCCGTCATAGAATCATAATCCCCCTTGTGGTATGCAACCACGTACGTCCCAGCCGGCCGGCAATGGAGGAACGAAGGTGGCGTGTCCTCTGAGGCCTGTGAACAGAAATAGTAGGTACAATCTGTAACGTTGCCATCCAGAAGGGCTTTCCAACGAACCACCGTGCCTATGGAATAACTCTGCATCCGATTGTTTCGATTGCATATGCTGAGATATTCCGTCAGGATAGGAAGGTATTCCTGTTCCTCCCAGTTTTGCATCGGTCGGCTCAGGGCCAACCGTCTTTCCGGCTGCTTTTCCAAGAGAATTTTGGTTTCATCCACTTGTAAAGCGTCTTGTGTGGTGGCAATTTTGGATTCCATCATGCGGTGGATCCGTTCCATGTTTTGAAGCGTTTCTTCCAGCTCTCGCTTTTGCTGTGCAAAGAGGCGGATAAACTCCTCCGGGCTGCGGCGGTCGAGATAGGATTTGATTTCCTGGATAGGAGTTCCCATCTCGCGCAGAGTGGCAATCACATTGAATGTTTCAAACTGTAGGTAGGTATAGACACGGTAGCCGTTTTCCAGGACACGCTCCGGCTGAAAAATCCCCACCCGGTCGTAGTACAAAAGCGTTTGTTTGCTGACCCCACAAAGTTTTGCAAATTCTCCCGTTGTAAAGGTCCATTTCATATTTTTCTCAAGCATTGAAAAATCCTCTTGACTATATAGTTACTATATACTTTATCATGGATTTTATCGGGTTGCAATCTAAAAAGAGAGGAGAATTTTTTCGATGAATGCGTTGGCAAGGGAATTTCGCTTTTTCTCCTTGCTGCGGTTTGCAGTGCCTACGATTGTGATGATGCTGGTTTTATCCTTTTATACAGTTGTGGACGGTATCTTTGTATCGCGCTTTGTGGGTTCAAATGCACTGTCTGCGGTCAATATTGCGATGCCATTGGTGAATATTGTTTCTGGAATTGGTGTCATGTTTGCAACCGGCGGCAGTGCGATTGTGGCAAAGGAGATGGGGGAGAATCAAGAGGACCGCGCGAGGGGACATTTTACTTTGATTGTCATTTCGTCCATCGTGGTTGGAATTCTCTTTGCCTTGGTGGGCTTTTTGTTTACAGGGCCAATCGTGCGCGCACTGGGTGCTACGGAACTTTTATATGAGGATTGCTACATCTATTCCTATATCTGCCTGTTATTTGCACCGGCCAATATCGTCAAGTGCCTGTTTGACTACTTCATGGTGACTGCTGGAAAGCCGCAGATCGGCCTGGCGAACAGTGTGCTAGGGGGAGTCATCAACATCGTTTTGGACTATGTCTTTATTGTGCCGATGGGTATGGGTGTGGCAGGCGCGGCCATCGCGACCGGCTTGGGCCAGCTCCTTCCTGCCATTGTGGGAATCCTTTATTTTGTATTTGGCACAAATATCTTACATTTCCAAAAGCCAACCTTTGAGGGGAAGATGTTGGCGCATTGCTGCGTAAACGGCGCCTCGGAGATGGTGACAAACCTTTCGATGGGAATTACCACCTTTCTGTTTAACATGGCAATGCTGCACTACCTCGGCGAAAACGGCGTGGCTGCGATCACGATCGTCCTCTATGCGCAGTTCCTGATGGTTTCCATATTCTTGGGATTTACCTCGGGCGTGGCGCCGGTCATCAGCTTCCACTATGGGGCGCAAAACTGGGAGCAGGAGCGCCGGATCATCCGCTATTGTTACACCTTTCTCATCGCTTGTTCCATCATTACACTGGCGCTGTCCATTCTCTTTGCGCCATTCCTGATGGGCATCTTTTCACCGGAGGGCACGGAGGTATACGATTTGGCGCTGCATGGCTTCTATCTTTTCGTGGGAAGCTTTTTGCCGGTTGGGATCAACATCTTTGCCTCCGGCATGTTCACGGCGTTTTCCAACGGACTGATCTCCGGACTTTTATCCCTGCTGCGCACACTTGTGTTCGTTGTGTTGGGCATTGTACTCCTGCCCTCTTTCCTGGGGTTGGACGGTGTGTGGCTGACAATTCCCGCCGCGGAGCTTGGCGCGATCATTTTCTCCTTGTTTTTTACCTGGAAATACCGCAATCGGTATGGTTACGGGGCAGGGGCGGAACGCTTGAAGAAGGAAAAAGAGGATCTGCAATCGTTACAGGAGGCTTAACAGCCCATATAGGGCAACGAAACAAAGACAAAAAGCCGGATGGAACAACAGACATTCTGTTCTCCATCCGGCTTTTATCGCCGTCATTATTCCGCCAGCGCCCTGGTAAGCCATGCATCCGCAATGTCCATTGCGAGGTAGAGCCCTTCTTTTTCGCTGGTTTTTACAATTTGCTTGCGCGTGCGGATATTGGGGTCGGTATACATCAGCTGTACGGTCACGCGGTCGGCTACATCCATATCTTTGACTTTTTTCTTGCTCTTGATCTCAAGCTTGACTACGTATTTATCCTTCATGCTGCCGTAATAAATCACATCGCCGCACCGCACAAGCGGTTTTCCCTTATAGGTTGGAAATTTCGGCTGATCCTTCTTTTCACTCATAGCTGCAACCATCCTCTTCGATTCGTATTAATATCATTCGTACGGTGATTTATTCGCCCAGATAGGATTTCAGCAACACCTGAAGCAATTCGTCGCGGTCGATCCGGCGGATCAAGCTGCGTGCGTTGTTATGGGTTGTAATATACGTGGGATCCTCCGATAAGATATAGCCGACAAGCTGGCTGATCGGATTATATCCCTTCTCTTTAAGGGCGTCGTACACGATGGTGAGGATCTGTTTGATGTCGTCCTCCCGATTCTGGCCTAGAGAAAAGGTCATCGTCTTATCGTCAAACATGGAAACACCTCCAATGGTTCATACTTCATCCTTGCATAAAATGGGGATTTTATACAACGTGCACCGAAAACACAATGATATTTATAATATATAATACCGCATATAGACCATAATTTCAAGAAGAAATTTATGAACAATTGCCGAATCCAGGACGGACCGGTGTGAGGGGAAACATCCATATGCGTTTTCAGAAGAGGAAATAAAAAGCAAAGAGCCATGCAAAATTTGCATGGCCCTCTTCCAACGTATTTGCAACATTAGGAACGCAAAACCGCGCCGACCTTTTCCAACTCTTCCATGACTTTTTTCATCACACGGTTGGTCTGCTCGTCGGTCAGGGTGCTGTCGCTCGAACGCAGGACGATGTTAAACGCCACGCTCTTTTTGCCAGCTTCAATCTGCGCGCCCTTGTAGACATCGAACAGCTTGATCTTCTCCAGCAGGTTTCCTGCACCGCGCACGATGGCCTTTTCCAGATCCAATACCGGGATGGCGTCGTCGCACAGGAGGGCCAAGTCGCGTGTGACTGCCGGGAACTTCGGCAGGGGCGTGTAGGTTTTGTCCGTCTTGGCATTGGCAAACAGCATGTCCACATCCAGGGTGAAGCAATATACGCGCTCATCAATCCCATAGTTTTCCGCCACTTCGGGGTGGATTTCACCGATCACGCCCAGGCGCTGTCCGCCGATGGTGAGCACCGCGCAGCGGCCGGGATGGTAACTGTATTCCTCGGAAGAAGCGGCGATGTCATAATTCGTAACGGAGAGCTTTTCCAAAAGCTGTTCCGCCATGCCCTTGACGGTGAAGAAATCTGCGTTGTTGCCGTACATGCCAACCACCAGGGTCGCCTTTTCAACCGGCAATTTGTCCTCCGTTGTGGGGATGTATTCGCTGGCCAGCTCGAAGAGGCACGCGGCCTCGTTGCGGTTGTTGTAGTTGCGGGAGAGGACCTCCAACATGGACGGGAGCGCAACGGTGCGCATGATGCTGGTGTCTTCGCCGAGCGGGTTGGAAATCACAATGGATTTGCGCAGCGGGCTGTCCGCAGGCATCCGGATCTTATCGTAGTATTTGGGGCTGATGAACGAATACGTCATGATCTCGCTGGCACCCAAAGCAAACATGGTGTCGCTGATTTTGGAGAGGAACTTCTGACGCGGCGTATATTTACCCTGCGCACCGCCGTTCAGCGAGGTGCCGGGGACCTTATTATAGCCATAGAAGCGCACAATCTCTTCCGCAATATCCGCCTTGTGTTCCAAGTCGGGCCGGAAGGTGGGTACCAAAATGTCGTCGCCATCAAACTGGCAATCGAGCTTTGTCAATGTCGCCTTCATCTCGTCGGCGGAAAGGTTCGTGTCCAGGAAACGGTTGATCCAATCCACATCCAGATGGATTCTGTGGCGCTCTTTGGAGGAATGGTCATCGACGATCACGCCGTCCATGACGTCGCCGGCATCGAGCATCTCCACCAATTCGCAGGCGCGCTCCAATGCAGGCAGGCAGTTGTTGGGGTCCAGCCCCTTCTCGTAACGGGCGGATGCGTCTGTACGCATGCCCTGGTCGCGCGCCGTCGTGCGCACGGAAGAGCCGTTGAAGCAGGCGGATTCAAACACAATCGTAGTGGTGTCGTCCATGATGCCGCTGTATTCGCCGCCCATGACGCCCGCAATGGCAATCGGCTTATGCGCGTCTGCGATGACAAGCTGCTTCTCTGTGAGCTTGCGGTCCACGCCATCCAAGGTGGTGATCGTTTCGCCTGCTTTAGCGCGGCGTACGCGGATGGTCGCATCGTCTACATAGCGCAGGTCAAAGGCGTGCATCGGCTGGCCATATTCGAGCATCACATAGTTGGTGATGTCCACGATGTTGTTGATGGGACGGACACCCATGGCGCGCAGACGCTCGCGCATCCAGCGCGGCGAGGGCTTCACGCGCACATTTTTGACCACTTTCGCCGAATAGATATAGCACAGGTCCGGCTCTTCAATTTTGACGTCCAAAAGCGGCGTGCAATCGCCATGGCCGCCCTTGACAACGGGGGTGTGCAGGTGCAGCTCTTTATCAAAGGTGGCGGCAGCTTCGCGCGCCAGACCAATCACGGAGAAGCAGTCCGGGCGATTGGAGGTGATTTCGAATTCCACCTTGGTGTCGTCAAAGCCAATGGCCTCGCAGATCGGCTTGCCGAGCGTATGGTCGCAGTCATCGCCCAGCATAAAGATCCCGTCCTCGATGGCGTTGGGGAAGTCGTGCTGCGTCAGCCCCAGTTCGCCCAGGGAACAGAGCATTCCGTTGCTCTCCACGCCGCGCAGCTTGCCTTTTTTGATCTTCTTACCGCCCGGCAGCATGGAATTGTGCAGCGCCACCGGGACAAAGTCGTTCTCCTGCAAATTCTGTGCGCCGGTGACAATTTGCAGCGGTTCACCTGCGCCGACGTCGATCTGGCAGATCCAGAGGTGGTCGGAATCCGGATGCCTTTCCAGCTTGAGCACCTGCCCAACCACGACGTTTTCAATCTCGCTGCCTTCTTTTTCCCAGCCCTCTACTTTAGAGCCGCTCATGGTGATCGCTTCGGTGAATGCCCGCATCGGCATTTCATCGAGCGTTACAAATTCTTTCAGCCATCTCATTGAAAGATTCATCGTTCTTTACCACGCTTTCTATATCATCTCAAGTCATCAACCGAACTGTTTGAGGAACCGCACGTCGTTCTCATAGAACAGGCGCAGGTCGTCGATGTTGTAGCGCCGCATGACCACGCGCTCCAGGCCCATGCCGAGCGCGAAGCCGCTGTAGACTTCCGGATCGATGCCGCAGTTGGAGAGCACCTTCGGATGCACCATACCGCAGCCGAGGATCTCGATCCAGCCCTCGCCCTTGCACAGACGGCAGCCTTCGCCGTGGCAGTTGAAGCACTGCACGTCGACTTCGGCGCTCGGTTCCGTAAAGGGGAAGTGGTGCGGGCGGAAGCGGACGACGGAATCTTCGCCGTACAGACGCTTCACGAAGGTTTCCAGCGTGCCCTTCAGATCGGCAAAGGTGATCCCTTTGTCCACCACAAGGCCCTCGATCTGATGGAAGAGCGGGGAGTGGGTCGCGTCCACTGCATCGGAGCGGTAGACACGGCCGGGGGAGATGATGCGGATCGGCGGTTTCTGCTTTTCCATGACGCGCACCTGCACCGGGGAGGTCTGTGTGCGCAGGAGGATGTTTTCGTTGATATAGAAGGTATCCTGCGTATCGCGCGCCGGATGGTCCTTCGGGATATTCAATGCCTCAAAATTATAATAATCATATTCGACTTCCGGGCCTTCTACAATGTCAAAGCCCATGCCGACAAAGATTTCCTTGATCTCGTCCAAAACAATAGAGAGCGGATGCTTCACGCCCAGCTCGCGGTGTTTGCCCGGCAGGGTTACGTCGAGGCGCTCCTCTTCCAAACGTTTCTGGGTCGCCTGCGCCTTCAGCTCCGCGGCGCGCTTCGTCAGGTCGTCTTCGATAAACGCACGAACCTTGTTGGCCAGCTCGCCGATGACCGGGCGCTCTTCGGGAGAGAGCTTGCCCATCTGCTTGAGGATGGAGGTTACCTCACCTTTTTTCCCAAGATACTTGACGCGCAGGCTTTCCAGCGCTTGGGAGTCGCTTGCTTCCGCCAGCTCCCGCGCCGCATTCGCGCGGATTTCCTCCAGCTTCTGCTTCATTGCGTAATCATTCCTTTCAAAACGATAAAGTATTGGGACGATAAACAAAAAACGCCTTCGCCCCTTCTCAAACATAAGGGACGAAGGCGTAAAACGCTCCGCGGTACCACCCTGATTCACATCGTTTTGCGCGATGTGCAGCTTTCCGGCCGATAACGGCGCCACCCGTCGCAGCCTACCAGAACACCTTCAGCCGCGCCGCTCCAAAGGGAACTTCCCTTTTCCCATGCACAGGCCCGCTTACAGCCGGTGGCGCGCCCTCTCTGTCTGCTGGAAGAAAAGCTACTTTCCTTTTTCCTCGCGTTATTTTTTAATATAGCATCTTTTTTTTAAAAATACAAGCTTTTTTGCGGAATTTTCGGCGCTTCTTTCTCTGGGCACGGCCCGGTGGATTCCCGGATAATCAATTCGGGCCGCAAGAGCAATTTCCCAATGCTGACGCCGCCGATCAGCTCTTCCAGGAGCATAAAAGCGCTTTTGCCGAGTGAGACGCGGTCCTGCCGGACGGTGGTGAGGGCGGGGCACAGATGCTGGGCGATGGGGAGATCGTCAAACCCGATGACGCTGACGTCCTTCGGGACGCGCTTTCCCAGCCGCTTTAGCTCTGCGATCACGCCGGAGGCGATCAAGTCGCTGGCACAGACGATCGCGGTCGCACCGTGTTCGAGAAAGTGTGCAACGTGTTGTTTGGCGCAGTCCGCGACAAACCAGCCGTTTTGGACAAGGGCGGGGTCTACTGTGAGTTTATGGCGTTCCATCGATTCCAGGAAAGCGTCGTGCCGTTCCTTCGTGACCATGCTGTTCTTTGCGCCGTTTAAGAGCGCGATGCGCTTGTGGCCGCCGTCCGCCAGCAGGCGCACGGCCAGTTCAATCCCCTCGAAGCCGTCTGTGCCCACGCTTCCCACATGCCGGTTTTGGATGACATTGTCGAAGAGGACGGTTGGAACGCTTGTCTTATGGACTTGCGCTATGTAATCGTCATGCAAGGAAAATCCGAGCAAAAAAGCCCCGCAAAAGCCATTCTTGAGCATGAAGGAGTCATATTTTTCCTCCGCCTGCATATTGAGATTGGTGGGGAGCACTGTGACGTCAAAGTGACGGCGCGCGGCGGCCAACTTGAATCCAACGATGATTTCGTAGCCAAATTGGTCGATGCTGTTGTACTCCATATTTTCGATTAAAATGCAGACCTTGTGCGTCCCTTTGCGCTGGACACGTTTGACGGCATATCCCATCTCAACGGCAGTATCCAGAACAAGCTGGCGGGTTTCTTCGCTGATATCCTTGGCGCCGTTTAGCCCTTTGGAGACGGTGCTGGTCGCAATACCAAGTTTCTTTGCAATGTCTTTAATGGTTGCCACGACGGTACCTCCTGAAGAATGAAGCCAAATATCGGTTGCGCCGGCCTATGCAGCAGGAATTCCGAATAGGAGAGCGGCGCAATTATAAAAGATTCTGCAGCAAGGCAGATTGTGTGATGGAATCGGACACAAAAAACGCTTAGTTTTTAGTATATCCTGCCAAACGCCGGGTTGCAAGTGCTTTTTCCGGAGCACTATTTGACGGGTGAGGGGAACATTGTAAAATCGCTTCCGATGTTTCCAAGAGGAGTTGGTTCTGTTTCCGGTTGTTCCAGAACCGTAACGGAAGGCTTTTCAAATCACAAACATTCCGCAGCAAGTCCGAAAGAGAGAATCAAACAAAAACAGCCATAATTCACAACAAATTCTAACGAAATGCCTCTATGTTAGTTGACATTACCAAGAGGATTTGGTATCATATCATGCGGTGAGATTTCGAATATTTTCGTGATTTAGGTGATTTTATGCCAAATAAAAGGAAAGAATTGCCCCGCGGAGCGGGGATTTTGCTGCCGGTCAGCAGTTTGCCGTCCCCTTATGGGATCGGCGCATTGGGAAAGGCGGCCTTTGCGTTTATCGACTTCTTAAAGGAGGCCGGGCAGAAATACTGGCAGGTGCTCCCAGTGGGGCCGACCAGTTTTGGCGACAGCCCCTATCAGTCGTTTTCTGCGTTTGCGGGCAATCCCTATTTTATCGACTTAGACACCCTGCGGGAGGAAGGTCTGCTGGAACAGGCGGAGATCGACGCCTTTGACTGGGGGGACGCCCCGGACGATGTGGATTATGCGAAGCTTTATCAATCCCGGTTCCAGGTGCTGCGGTCGGCTTTTCAGAGAAGCCGCCACAGGGATACGCAGGAGTATCGGGCGTTTTGTGAAGCGCAAGCCCTATGGCTGGAGGATTATGCCCTATATATGGCGTTGAAGGATTCCTTTGAGGGCCATGAATGGCTCCGTTGGCCGGAGAAGATCCGTCTGCGCGATGCAGAAGAGGTGGAGATCTGGTCTGGATTGCTGGAAGAGGAGCGGGATTTCTGGAAATTCTGCCAGTATAAATTTTTTGAACAGTGGGACCGCGTCCGGGCATATGCTAAACAGAACGGCGTGCAGATCATCGGGGATATCCCGATCTACGTCGCGTTGGACAGCGCGGACGTGTGGGTCCACGGGGAGCTGTTCCAGTTGGATGAGCAGCACAGGCCCACCTGCGTGGCCGGCGTTCCGCCGGATGCGTTTTCCGAGACGGGCCAGCTGTGGGGCAATCCACTCTACGACTGGGAAGAGATGGAACGCACGGATTTTGCCTGGTGGAAAGCGCGCATGGCGCATTCCGCCCGCTTGTACGACGTGATCCGAATCGATCACTTCATCGGCACCGTGCGGTATTATGCCATCCCCTATGGAGCGACAACCGCTGCGGTGGGCGAGTGGCGGCAGGGGCCCGGCATGAAGCTTGTGAAGGCGATGGACTCCGCAGTCGGCAAGTCGAAGATCATTGCGGAAGACCTGGGGGCATTGGTCCCCGAGGTGCGCAAAGTGCTGAAACAGGCGGGATACCCCGGCATGAAGGTGATGCAGTTTGGATTCGATTCGGATGCGCAAAACGAACACCTTCCGCACAATTATTCGCAGAACTTGGCCATTTACGGCGGCACGCATGACAATGAGACGCTGGTGGGACATTATGTGGAGAACCCATCGAAGGATTCCCGCTATGCCATGCGCTATTTGCAGGTACATCGCCGCAAGGATATCCCCAAGGCGATGGTCGTGGCGGGCTATGCGAGCGTGGCCAATACGGTTCTCTATCAGATACAGGATCTTTTGTTCCTGCCGAACAGCGCGCGGATGAATTTCCCCTCCACGCTGGGGGGCAATTGGCGCTGGCGGTTGGTGGACGGCCAGTTGACCGTCGAGCTGGCGGACTGGCTGCGCGGGCTGACGGAGATTTATGGAAGATAACCAGGAGGATTTGAGGGATGAATACCTTTAAGTATGATATCTGTGAGGCGTTGGAGCTGGACTATGGAAAGACCATCCAAGAGGCCAGCACAGTGGAGCTGTACGACGCGGTTTCCAAAGCTATGATGAAGGCGGTCGCCGCCGATTGGAGGAAGCCTTATGAAGGCAAACAGGCGTGCTATTTTTCCGCAGAATTTCTGATTGGCCGCCTCATTTACAACAACCTGCTCAATTTGGGCTTGCTGGACCAGCTCGCGGAGCTGTTCAATGAGAATGGGATTGAGCTTTCAATCTTTGAGGACATCGAGGACCCGGCGTTGGGCAACGGTGGTTTGGGACGCTTGGCCGCCTGTTTCCTGGATTCAGCTGCCACACACAACATCCCGCTGAATGGCTACGGGATTCGCTACAAATACGGCCTGTTTAAGCAATATTTTAAGAACGGATTCCAGCGGGAGACGGCGGACGATTGGCAGCGGTTTGGCGACCCGTGGTCCATCCGGCGAGAGAGCGAAAAGGTGCTGGTCGAGTTTAAGAACCAGCAGGTATATGCGGTGCCGTACGATATGCCGGTCATTGGGTACGGCGGAAAGCGGATCAATACGCTGCGCCTCTGGCAGGCGGAACCCGTCAATGGATTCGATTTCCAGCTGTTTAACGAGCAGAAATACGACCGCGCGGTGCGGGATCGCGACGAGGCAGAAGCGATTTCCAGCGTGCTGTATCCAAACGACGACACGGACAAAGGGAAGCGCCTGCGTTTGAAACAGCAATATTTCTTCTCCAGCGCATCCCTCCAGGATATCCTGCGCCAATACAAACAGAAGCATGGGAATGATTTCGCAGCGTTCCCGGAGGAATATGCCATCCAGTTGAACGACACCCATCCGGTGGTCTCTATCGCAGAGCTGGTGCGGCTCTTGGCGGAGGAGGGCGTCCCGTTTGCCCGCGCTTTGAAGATTGCGCGGCAGACCTTTGCCTATACCAACCACACCATCATGGCGGAGGCCCTGGAGAAGTGGGATGTGCGCCTGTTTAAGTCGGTGATCCCGCAGGTGTACCGCTATGTGGTGATGATCGATAAAGCCCTGCAAAAGGAGCTCGACGGCAAGGGGATTCAAGGGGAAGCCCAGGCGCCCTATCGGATCATCGACGGAGGGATGATCCACATGGCGCGGATGGCGATCTTTGCCACGCATTCCACCAACGGTGTGGCGAAAATCCACACGGAGATCCTCAAGAACACGGCGCTCAACGAATGGTACCGCTTGTATCCGGAGCGCTTCAACAATAAGACCAACGGCATTACCCAGCGCCGTTGGCTGGCCCTGTGCAACCAGGAGCTTTCCGGGTTTATCACCGGCAAAATCGGCAGCGGCTGGATTACGGATCTCACAAAGCTGAAGGGACTGGAAGCGTTCCAGGAGGATGCGGAGTTCTTGCGGCAATTTGCAGAGATCAAACAGATGAAAAAACAGGAGCTGGCGGCGTATGTGGAGAAGCACGACGGCGTCCGCCTGGACCCCAATTTCCTCTTCGATATTCAGGCAAAGCGCCTGCACGAATATAAGCGCCAGCTTTTGAATGCGTTTTCCATCTTGGACATCTATTTTGGCCTGAAGGATGGACGGATCAAAGATTTTTATCCGACGGTCTTCCTCTTTGGAGCAAAGGCAGCGCCGGGGTATTTCCGCGCCAAGGGCGTGATCAAATACATCAATGAGATCGCCAAGCTGGTCAACCAGGATGAGGAGACCAAAGACCGCTTGCAGGTGCTGTTTGTGGCCAATTACAATGTTTCCTATGCGGAGAAATTGGTCCCTGCGGCGGATGTCTCCGAACAGATTTCCACTGCCGGGACCGAGGCTTCCGGTACGGGCAATATGAAATTTATGCTCAATGGCGCCGTGACGCTGGGGACGTATGACGGCGCGAATGTGGAGATCGTTGAACAGGCAGGCAAGGAGAACAACTATATCTTTGGCGCCAGGGTGGAGGAGCTCGGGCAGATAGAAGCGGTCTATGATCCGAAAATGGTCTATGAGGCCTATCCGCGGATCCGCAGGGTAGTGGACACCCTCGTGGACGGAACCTTCAGCGACGGCGGGACCGGCATGTTCCAGGAGCTTTACGATTCCCTGCTCAAGGGCGCAAGCTGGCATAAGCCGGACAATTACTATCTCCTGCTCGATTTCCTGCCGTATTGCGACGCAAAACTCCAGGCCAATGCCGACTATCGGGACGACCGCATGGGTTTTACCCGCAAATGTTTGATCAACACCGCAAATGCGGGGAAATTCTCCAGCGACCGTACCATCCTGGAATATGCCAAAGAGATTTGGCAGGTGGGCGAGTGACGTCTTTGGACAGCAAGGATGTTTTTCCGGCAAAATCGGACGAGATCAAAAACCAGGAATTGTAAAAAGCGCTGGAATATGGTACAATAATACAACTAGACTGTATTACCGGTGCAACCCCTGTGTTGCACCGGCTGTACGAAGATAGGCAGGGTACCGCGCATGCTCATGGTGGGAATCGATCTGATTGAGATCAAGCGAATCAAAAAATCGATGCAAAATCCGCGTTTTTGTAAAAGGGTATTTGGACCCAGCGAATGGGCCTTTTTGCAGGAGCGCGGATTTTCCGCGCAAAGTGCGGCGGCCTCTTTCTGCGCAAAAGAGGCGTTTGCAAAGGCGCTGGGAACGGGAGTGCGCGGCTTTTCCCTTGCGGAAGTGGAGTTGCTGCGCGGAAGCTTGGGGGAACCGAGCCTGCATTTAAGCGGGGCAGCACGGCGCATTGCACAAGAACGCGGCCTTACGTTTTCGGTGAGCGTGACGCACACCAAGGAGTATGCGGCGGCCGTCGTGATTGGCCAGCGCCAAGAGGATTCCTGCTGTTCATAGAGCAAAAATGCTTCTATTGTGCCCGGAGCAGTCCGGATAAAAAGGAGAGGTACATAGATGAAGGTATTGAATGCGGAACAGACCCGCAATCTGGAAAAGAACGCCGTCCGGTCGGGGATCGGCTATTTGCAGCTGATGGAAAACGCAGGCGCGGCCGCCGCGCGCTTTATCAAGAAGCGTTTCCCGGTTGACCAGAAGCACATTGTGGTGCTTTGCGGAAAGGGGAACAACGGCGGGGATGGCTTTGTCGCTGCGCGCCATCTTGCGGAACTGGGGGCAAAGGTGATTGTAGTCCTCACCGAGGGACAGCCCGGCACCGAGATCGCGCGGGAGATGTTTGAAAAGCTCTCCGGCACGACGGTCAAAACGGTCGATTATCTGGAAACCCCGGAGATCATTGCGCCGATGCTTTCTTCTGCGGACTATATTGTGGATGCGATCTATGGGATTGGCTTCCACGGTTCGGTTCCGGAATATTTGCATCCGCTGTTTATCGTGGTAAAGAGCTGCACGGCGACCGTGATCTCCCTGGATATTCCCAGCGGCGTGATCTGCGACACTGGCGGGATTGAGGGAAAATGCATCCGTGCAAATTACACGGTTTCGTTTACCACCTTGAAGAACGCGCACCTCTTACAGCCCGGAAAGACATACTGCGGGCAAGTGGCCGTGGTCCCGGTGGGCATCACGGCTGCGATGGTCAACCGCCAGCCGACCACCTTAGAGGTGACGGAGCAGAATGTGGCGCGCGCCATGGTGAAGCCGCGCAAGCCGGAGAGCAACAAGGGCAGTTATGGCCGCCTGCTTTGTGTATGCGGCAGCGTGGGCATGGCCGGCGCAGCGGTTTTGAGCGCGAAGGCAGCCATCCGCTGTGGAGCTGGGTTGGTAAACGTCGCATTGCCGTCGGCGATTTATCCCATTGTGGCGTCCCAGGTGGTCGAGCCGGTCTACACGCTCCTGAACCACTTGCCGAACGGTTCGCTCTCTGGGGAGAGTGAGCGCAACTTGCTGTCCTTCCTCTCGCGTTCGACGGCCTGCTTAATTGGCTGTGGGCTGGGGAAATCCGCTGCTTCGGTGGCGTTGGTGACCAAGCTGCTGGCGACGGCGAAATGCCCCTTGGTGATCGATGCGGATGGCATAAATATCATCGCGGAGCATATAGATATCTTGAAAACAGCAAAGGGGCCGGTCATCATGACGCCGCATCCCGGCGAGATGGCGCGCCTTCTCAAGACCAATGTCGCGGATGTGCAAGCGCACCGCTTGGAATATGCGCGGAGCTTTGCGGCGGAACACAATGTAACCATGGTGCTCAAAGGCGCCGGGACCATTGCGGTTTCTCCGGAGGGAAAGGCGTTCCTCAATATCACAGGAAACCCCGGCATGGCAAAGGCGGGCAGCGGCGATGTGCTGGCTGGCATGATCGCTTCGTTTGTCGCCCAGGGGGTGCAGCCGCTGACAGCAGCTGCTGGCTGCGTATACCTGCATGGCATGGCCGGAGACCGCTGTGCGCAGCGGCTTTCCAAGTGCGCGATGCTCCCGTCGGACATGATTGAAAAGCTTCCGGAGCTGTTTTTAGAAATCGAACGATAGACCGGAGGGATGCCCATGCGCAGGGCAGCGCTGTTCCTACTCCCATTGCTCGCTTGTTTGCTGTCCGCTTGTACGGCTGCGGCCCAGCCGCTGGAACCCGCGGACTTGGTGTTCCATTTTTCGTGTAAGGCGGAGATCACTTCGGGGGAAACGCAGGTTTCCTGTGAGGTGGACCGCACCGGGCCGGGAATCCTGCGCGTGTCCATTGTGAAACCGGACGATCTATCCGGCATGGATTACTATTGGAGCGGCGAGGGATTTAGCGTCGCCTATGCTGGGTTGGAAGCGCAGAGCGATGCTTGTACGCTTCCGCAGAACAATTTCGCTTTGATTTTGCAGCAGACCTTGGATTATGCTTGCCGCCCGGATGTGCTGACCGCAGGGCAGGACGGCGTATTCAGCGGGAGCTTTGATGGGTGTGACTTTTCTCTGACGGCAAACGCGGAGACGGGGCAGATCGAGTCGCTCTCCATCCCACAGAAGGAGTTTACAGCGCAGTTCCTTTACGACCCGCCAGCAGAACGGACGTTGCTTGTAAAATGAACATAGAAACATATGACCCGCTGTTCGGAGAAATCCGGGCAGCGGTTTTTGCTTTCGGCCGGCAGCTATTTTCTGCGTAAATCCCAAATTTGTTTTTGTGTCCATGGCCTTCCTCTCCTAATATTATGATAACGAGCTTGACAAGTTTTTTGGCAGAGATTTTTTGAATGCGAATAAACGTGGAACCCACGGTCAAAAATACGAATAAGCTCATGAGTGGTAATGATCCTTATATTTGGAGAGTGAAAAGCGTGAACATTAGAAGAGGCGATATTTATTATGCCGATTTGAGCCCTGTTGTCGGTTCGGAACAGGGTGGGGTGCGCCCGGTCCTAATTGTTCAAAACGATGTTGGAAACCGGTTTAGTCCGACCGTCATCGCGGCGGCCATCACCAGCCAGCGGGCAAAAGCAAACCTCCCCACGCATATTATGCTGCATTCGGAGGACACCGGGCTGGCGAAGGATTCGGTGGTCCTATTGGAGCAAGTGCGCACCATTGATAAGCATCGTTTGAAGGAGCGCATGGGACGCATCGACCGCCGTTCCATGGAACAGGTCGATCAGGCACTCAGCATCAGTTTTGGGCTGGGCGGCACCGAAACAGTTCGACGGGCTACATAGAATCTTGCGCATGGACGGCGCAAGGTAGCCCGATTAGAAAAATTTGAATCCATTCGATCGCGTATAATACCGGTACAAATATGGGAAAATAAAGGACACGCTACCGCTATTGCGAGTGGCGCCAAAAGAAGCAAGGTTCGGAAAAGAGCCGCAGAGATCGCGCTGCCAAATACTCGGCAACGCCATAAGAGAAGGGATGTGTTCCAAATGGCATTGACAGAAAAAGAACTTTCTGCCATTGAAGATCAGCTGAGTTGCGAGAAGCTGCTGATTGCGAAGTGCAAAGCCTATGCACAGCAGTGCACAGACCCGGAACTCAAGCAAAAGTGCAATGCAATTGCAGGAAAGCACCAGACCCATTATGAAAAGCTCTTGAGCTTTTTGAACTAGGGAGGGATCGACGATGGCCATGCAGGAAAAAGAAGTGTTCGACGATGTTTTGACATCGCAGAAGTTTATTACAGAAACGTACAACACGTACGCCAACGAATGTGCAACGCCGGATATCCGCGATGAATTCATGAACATCCTGAACGAAGAACACCAGATTCAGGCGGATGTGTTTGATGAGATGAAGAAGCGCGGTTGGTATCCGACGCCGCAGGCACAGCAGCAGAAAATTCAGCAGGCAAAGCAAAAATTTCGAAATGCAAATCCGCAGTCCTAAAAGATTGCAGCGGCAGGGCCGGTTCGAAGGGAGAACTTCGAGCCGGCCCTGCCCACGTTTCCGCCAAAGGAAATGGAAAAGCTCCCTCTGTTTTTGACAGAAATAGCAAAAACAAACCGCTATAATGAAAGAGCGCTGGAAATGACCGCCTTGGAAAGAAAAAAGGGGGGATGGGACACACGCAAACCGTTTATCTGGATGTATTGATTGGAGTAAACCTATTCATCAATTATTTTTTGCTGCTTGCGGTTGCACGCTTCTTACATATCCCGGCAAAGCGCGGACGGATGGTTGCAGGGGCTGCCTTGGGTGCCTTTTACGCTTTGAGCATCTTTCTGCCGGAGTTGCATCCGATTCTATCCCTCCTCGTCAAACTGCTGATGTCCGCGACCATCGTTTGGCTGGCTTTCCCCATACAGAGCTGGAAAATGTTCCTGCGGGCATTGGCGGGATTTTATCTGACGAGCTTTGCATTCGCTGGTTTTATGCTCTGCCTCTGGTATTTTGTGGCGCCGCAAGGCCTTCTGATCAAAAATTCCGTTGTTTACTTTGATGTTTCTCCACTGTTTTTGCTCTGTGCAACCGTGGCCTGCTATTTCGCCATCCGGCTAGTCCAGCGGATCACTGGAAGGCAGCGCCCAGAGGCGCTGTTTTGCCCGATCACGATCCAACGAGGCGGGCAGGAAAGCCGCTGCACCGCAAAAGTGGACACGGGAAATACCCTGACCGAACCGTTTTCCGGCTTTCCGGTGGTCGTGGTGCAGGAAGAGGCGGTCCAGGCGGTGGTTCCTCAGCAGCAGGAACAGACAGCTTTCCGCCTGGTGCCCTATGGAGCGGTCGGGGGTGGGGGCGTCCTTTCCGCATTCCGGCCGGAAAAGCTGGTGATCTCCGCAGGCAAACGGGTTATAGAGACGAGAGACGTCTATATCGCGGTGAGCCAAGAGCCGCTTTCCAATGGGGAGTTCCAGGCGTTGCTTCATCCGGACCTATTGTCCTGAATCCTCCTTTTGTCTAAATTTGGCCGTGGACAAAAGGATGCAGTGTTCTATGCCGAACGGCAGCGGCAAAAGGGGAGTATGTGTTTCTAAAAAAAGCAGGCAGCCTGATCCAATGGTTGCGCGAAAAAGGGTCGTTCTGGTTGCTCCGATTCCGCGTGCGGGGGGAAATCCACTATATCAACGGGCCGGAGACTTTACCGCCGCCCCTCACGGCGGAGCAGGAAGCGGCCGTGATGGAAAACATCCTTGCAGGGAAGAAAAATGCCCGTGAACCGCTGATTACCCACAACCTGCGCCTGGTGGTATATATTGCAAAGAAGTTCGAATCCAGCACGGCAAATGTGGAGGATCTGATTTCCATCGGGACCATCGGCCTCATCAAAGCGGTGAATACCTTTTGCCCGGAGCGCAAGATCAAGCTGGCGACGTATGCATCCCGTTGCATTGAAAATGAGATTTTGATGTATCTGCGCAAGAGTTCCCAGCAGAAAAATGAGATTTCGATCGACGATCCGCTGAATGTGGACTGGGATGGCAATGAATTGCTTCTCTCCGATATTTTGGGCAGCGAACAGGATACCGTGAACCATGGGCTGGAGCAGGAGGTGGAGCGCGATCTGCTGCTGAATGCGGTGGATCATCTGGCGCCGCGCGAAAAAAAGATCATGCAGCTCCGGTTCGGGCTAAACCACACCAAGGAGCACACCCAGAAAGAGGTAGCCGATAGCTTGGGAATCTCACAGTCCTACATCTCGCGGTTGGAAAAACGCATCATCGAACGGCTGCGCAAAGACCTGGAACGGGTCAGCTGACAAAAAATAGGTACATAAAAAACCACTCGCACCACATGAAAAATGGGTGCGAGTGGTTTTTATTTCATACCATCAATAGATTTCCCAGTATGCAGCGCTGTAGGGAGGAAGCTTGCTGCCGCCGCCGAAGTCGTGTGTTTGGCCGGTCAGCAGATCGCGGGCCCGGCCTGCGTTGGCATTGAAGTGTGCATCATAGGCCTCTCCGTCCGCATTGACCGCCACCAGCACACGCTGTCCCTCAAAGGAACGCTCAAAGATGAACTGCTTATTGGTCAGCATCAGAGATTTGAAATCGCCATAGCAAAGCGCTTTGCTTTCCTTATGCGCTTTTGCGCATGTGGCGATCCATTCGGTTAGTGCATTGCACTGCGGCGCTTCAAAGCAGGGGCGGAGGGAGTCGTCGCTGCCATGCTCTTTTTTTCCTTCAGCGCCCCATTCGCTGCCGTAGTAGATGCAGGGGATACCGGGCATGCCGAAGAGCAGCGCGTAAATGAGGGGAAGATGCTTTTCGTTGTTCAGGTTGCTTGCGATGCGGACGACGTCGTGGTTATCCACAAAGTTGAGCAAATGCTTTCCCTTGTAGAGCGTCCAGTTCTCCGGGCCGAATTGGCGCAGAAGGGAATGGCCGATCTCGAACAGGTTCATGGAATTTAAGCTCGAATAGAGCCCTTTATAGCATTCATAGTTTGTTGCGCTATGCAACATCTGGTCGTTCATAATCTGGTTGTAATCCCCGCCGAGAATTTCGCCGACCAGGAAGAAATCTGGCTTTAAGGTGTCGCAGAAGCTGCGCAGGCGGCGGAGAAAGTCGCGGTCCACGCAGTAGGCCACGTCCAACCGCAGGCCGTCGATGTCGAATTCTTCGACCCAGCTGCGAATACAGGAGAAGAGATGCTCAATCACCGCTTCATTGCGCAGATTCAATTTCACTAGCTCATAGTGGCCTTCCCAGCCCTCATACCAGAGGCCATCGTTATAACCGTCGTTCCCACCAAAGTTGATATGGAACCAATCCTTATAGGGGGAGTTTTCCCGATTCTTTAATACATCTTGGAAAGCCCAGAAACCACGCCCCACATGGTTGAATACACCGTCGATGACCACCTTGATTCCGTTTTGGTGGAGCGCCTTGCACACGGACGCAAAATCCTCGTTGGTACCGAGGCGGCAGTCGATTTTGCGGTAATCACGCGTATCATAGCCGTGCGCATCGGATTCAAAAATCGGAGAGAAATATATGGCATTTGCACCGCAGTCCAAAATATGAGGAATCCAGTCCTGCACTTTTTGAATGCGCGGTGTGAGGATCCCGTCGTTTTGTTTTGGCGCCCCGCAGAAACCAAGGGGATAGATTTGATAGAAAACACTTTCGTAAGCCCACATCTGAAAAAACTCCAATCTCCGCTGAGTAAGAATAAAATAAATAAGAAAAGGAAGAAGAGAGCCCGTTTTCAGCGGCAAACAAAGCTCATATTGCACAATAAAGTAGAAAATATTTTGAATTGAACTGTCATTATTATACAATAAAATGAAACAAATGTCACGCAAAATTTCGAAAATTTTTGTAGCAAAACGAATGAACCCCCTTCCGTTTCAAACCTGGAAGGGGGTTTATTCAATCCTTTGTTTCGGAACATAGACCCGGCAAAATGGAGTATGCCTCAACAAGCCGCGCGTATGTATAGTGGCGGCAATTCGCCGGGCTGGTGGATGGAAGCGAGACAGAGGGAAGCCTGGTAGAAGGCAGGCACAGACGTTTATAGAGAGCGGCGGCCTTTGTCCCCGTTGTACAGATGGTGTGGATATGGGTCTCCTGTAGGAGTGAGGATAAGTCGTTCGCAACCGGCTCCCGGATGCTTCCGTCGTCCGCTCCTTCTATGGCACAGCTCCGCAGAACATCCCACAGAGCAATGTGGTTGCGCAAGCAGAATGCTACTTTCTCTTCCTTAGAGACGGGGAGAGCTTGCTGAAATACATCGGCGAGCACGCGCCAAAAGCGATTTTGCGGGTGGGAATAGTAGAAGCCAATGGCGCGGCTTTTTGGGGAGGGCATGGTGCCAAGGATTAGCACACGCGACTCCCCGTCATACAAGGGCTCCAATGTATGTGTAACGTATTCGGCCACGGCGTTTATCCCTCCGTTCCCTTCCGAGAGAATGCCAGCTGTTTTGCCAAAGGAAGAAGGGATTCCAACCGGTTTTCGCAGCGGTTTTCCAAGACCGAATCCAGTAATTCCTGCAACAAGCGGCCCACCTCCGGTCCCTCTGGAACGCCTATTTGGAGCAAGTCCTTTCCGTGGATTGCAAGGTCCTTCAATTGAAAACAGGATTGCTCTGCGAGAATGTGATCGAGAACGGCAGCTTCCCGGTCGATCATATCCATGCGGAGGGCTGCGGCGGGGGAGTGTGCAGCTGTATCCGCGCGGTTGACCGCGAGCAGCATACGAAACAGCGGTTCACCAAGCCGGTTTAGCCAGCGTTTGACGCGGACCTCCTCGTCGGTGATCGATACATCGTGGTACTTGACCAGGGTTGCTACGGTGCGGATGGTTTCTTTGCTGAATCGCAGACGCGTCAATACGTTTTTTGCGATTTCTGCCCCGAGGTTCTGGTGCCCATAAAAATGGCCGATGCCTTTGGCATCCATGGAAAAACATCGCGGCTTTCCGATATCATGAAACAGGATGGCGAGGCGCAGCTCCAGCCTTGGCGCAATAGCGGAGATTGCATGAAGCGTATGTTCCCATACATCATATATGTGATACGGGCTGTGTTGTTCCAATCCGACCATGGGGGTAATTTCCGGAAGAAAGACGGCAATGACACTTTGGTACTTCCGCAAAATGCGCTCTGCGTCCTTGCCGCACAGCAGCTTGCCAAATTCAACTTGAATCCGTTCTTCGGAGATCTGATGCAGCAAGTTTTTTTGCTGGAACATTGCATAGGCCGTCTTCTTTTCGATGGTGAATCCCAAGGTAGAAGCAAAACGAAGCCCGCGGAGAATCCGCAGGGCGTCCTCCTGAAAACGCTGTTCCGGGATTCCGACACAGCGCAGAGTGCGGCTGTGCAAGTCGTGTAATCCGTTGTAGGGGTCCACGAGCCCTTTGTTGGGATGGTAGGCGATTGCGTTTACTGTAAAGTCACGGCGTGCCAAATCGTCCACCAAATTGCGGGAGAAGGTGACGGAGTCCGGATGCCGTCCATCGGAGTAGGTGCCGTCCACACGGTAGGTGGTGATCTCTACGGGCATACCGTCCGCGACTACGGTGACGGTCCCGTGCTGTAGGCCGGTGGCAAGGACCTGGTAGCCGGGCAGAGCTCGTATGGTTTCCTCCGGAAGGGCAGAGCAAGTGAGATCCCAGTCGTTTGGGGAAAGCCCCAGAAGGCTATCCCGTATACATCCGCCAACGGCATAGGCCTCATATCCTTGCCTTTGCAGCAATTCCATCAGGCGCAGCACCTGCTTCGGTGGATGGATGGGAGGGGAATCGTTCTTTTTTCGGGATGCGCAGCGCCTGGACGATGGCATATGGTTCACCTCTTTTCGTATTTTATTATAACTGAAAATTTACCAAAGGGATAGCCCTTCGCGGCACAAGGACAAAATTTTGTCGGTCTCTTAGGGAGAAAGATCCCTTTGGACGCGGTTATGTGATGCCTCCTGCCGTTACATTCCTAGCGCAATAGATGAAGAGGGAAATCGGCCAAGCTGCAATGAACGAAAATCAGCAAATGGAAACACAAGAGAAACAAAAAACAGCGCGGAGAAGCTTCCGCGCTGTTTATCTGCTGTTGGGAAAAGCTTATTTAATCATGTTGGCAACTTCGTCTGCAAAATTGTCCTCGCGCTTCTCAAGGCCTTCGCCCTTCTCAAAGCGGACAAATGCAACGATCTTGATGTCGCCGCCAAGCTCTTTTGCCGTGTTTGCAGTATACTGCTGAACGGACAGATCGCCGTCCTTCACATATGCCTGGTCGACCAAGCAAACTTCCTTGAAGAATTTGCCGAGTCTGCCAACAACGATCTTCTCAGCGATATTGGCCGGCTTGCCGGACTCAATCACCTGCTCGGTGAGAATTTTCTTTTCATGCTCCACAACGTCAGCCGGGACGGAAGCCTCGTCCAAATAGGACGGGTTGATTGCAGCAACCTGCATAGCGATGTTCTTTGCATACTCCTCGAAGCCCTCTTTTGCAGCAACTTCCGGAGAAGTCTCAAACTTCACCAAAACACCGATTCTGCCGCCGCCATGGATATAGGAAACAACCGTACCCTCATAGCGCTGGAAACGGCGGATCTTGATATTCTCGCCGATGGTCAGGATCTTTTCCTTCAGCAATGCATCGACGGTCATGTCGGTGCCTGCCGCCTTGCAAGCCAGAAGTGCTTCCACATCTGCCGGATTCTCGGAGATAACCGTATCCGCACAGGTCTTTACAAAGTTCTGGAAATCCGCATTCTTCGCAACAAAGTCGGTTTCCGCGTTTACTTCGATGGCAACGCCAACATTCTTCGCCTCATTGGTGCATGCAAACGCAACGCCCTCTGCGGCAATACGGCCAGCCTTCTTTGTAGCAGCGGCAAGGCCCTTTTCTCTCAGGAAATCGATAGCGGCGTCCATATCGCCGTTTGCTTCAGTCAGTGCCTTCTTGCAGTCCATCATTCCGCAGCCGGTCTTCTCACGAAGTGCTGCAACGTCTTTTGCTGTAAAAGCAGCCATTGATTGATCCCTCCGTTTTTTAAGTGCGCCGGAAAGTGGTCTCCCCGGCGCTATTTGATCAAAATTCTTTTCAAATAGATAGGGAACCCCCCATCCAATTAGCCTGCGACCTCGTCCGTCTCATTTTCCTTTTCCTGCGCTTCAGCAGAACCCATCTGGCCTTCTCTGCCTTCGATGATCGCGTTGGCCATTGTTGCGGAGATCAGCTTAACCGCACGGATTGCGTCGTCGTTGCCCGGAATGACATAGTCGATTTCGTCCGGATCGCAGTTGGTATCAACAATTGCAACAATCGGAATGCCGAGCTTCTTTGCCTCTGCAACCGCAATTCTCTCCTTGCGCGGGTCCACAATGAACAATGCGCCGGGGAGCTGCTTCATATCTTTAATGCCGCCCATGAATTTTTCCAGCTTTTGAATTTCGAGCTGGAGCTTCGTGACTTCCTTCTTCGGGAGCAGATCAAACGTGCCGTCCGCTTCCATCGCCTTGAGCTGGTTCAAACGGTCAATTCTGCGGCGAATAGTGCGGAAGTTGGTGAGCATACCGCCCAGCCATCTTGCATTTACAAAGTAAGCGCCAGCGCGTTCGGCTTCATCACGGACCGATTCCTGCGCCTGCTTCTTGGTGCCGACGAACAGGACGGACTTGCCTTCCATCGAAAGATCACGGACGAAATTGTACGCTTCTTCAAGCTTCTTAACGGTCTTCTGCAGGTCGATGATGTAGATGCCGTTGCGCTCGGTGAAGATGTAGGGAGCCATTTTCGGGTTCCATCTTCTGGTCTGGTGGCCGAAATGTACACCGGCCTCCAAAAGCTGTTTCATAGATACGACTGCCATAATAAAATCCTCCTTGGTTTTTCCGCCGCCGCGCTCTGTTTTGGACGCAGAACTTCAAGGAATCCCTTTCGAAGCACCGGTTCGTCCAGCGCTGGCGTGTGTTTTGCGCGCATTATTATACCACAATCCAACAGGGATTGCAATATTTTTTCGGAAGATCACAGATTCGCTCAGCTTCCGAAGAGATGCGGCTTCTTTTTTACGCGGTAAAAATCATTATAACATACCAGAATCGTTTCGTCACCAATTACTTCAATATCCTGCCATTTGATAATAATATCATCCTCACGGCCGAGCAGGCCAAAAAAGCGCAGCCGGCCATAGATGACCAAAGAGAGGACCCGCGCGGTAACGGTGTCGATCTCCACATCGCACACATACCCAATACGTGTGCCGTCTTTGGTGTTGATAACCTCTTTGTGCCGCATGTCCGCGATTCTGCAATTCATGGAACACTCCTCCTGCTCTACTGATCGTAGTATATCTATGCGGAGAGAATGCCGAACATGCGAGAGGTGTATGCAAACTTCTGGGAAGGTTGCTTTTTATGGATTTGTATAAAATTCCCTGGAAATACATTGATTCTTTTTATGCGCAATGATACAATATAAATAAACGGCGGCAGAATTTATAGACAGCCAAAAAAAGGAGGAATTTGGATGAATATCTGGCATGACATTTCCCCAAAACGAATCAAGACGGACGATTTTTGTGCAGTTATTGAAATAACTAAGGGAAGCAAAGCAAAATATGAGCTGGATAAGGAGACCGGTTTGCTGTTTTTGGACCGCATTTTGTATACATCCACGCACTATCCGGCCAATTACGGTTTTATCCCGCGCACCTATGCGGAAGATCACGATCCGCTCGACGTCCTCGTGCTTTGTTCCGAGAATATCCATCCGCTTTCCCTGGTGCGGTGTTACCCAATTGGTGTCATCAGCATGGAGGACAACGGTAGTAAAGATGAAAAAATTATTGCCATCCCATTCAATGACCCAACCTACAACGGTTATAAGGACATCAGCGAATTGCCTGCGCATATTTTCGACGAGATGTCCCACTTTTTCTCAGTCTATAAGGCGTTGGAGGGAAAGACGACCGCGATTGACAATGTTTTCGGCGTAGAGCGTGCGAAGGAGATCATACAAGAAAGCATTGAAAGTTATCTGGAGAACTATTGCCGTTGAGCATCAAACGGTGGGCAAGCGCTCGTTGAAAAATTTTTTCATTTGGATTTAAGCAAGGGAAAGCCGCGCCCCGCGCGGCTTTCCCTTGCTATTGGGCGGTGGAAACATGCTGTTCCACCGCCTTTTTCCTTTTTTACTGGTGCATGTTCCTATCCGATCATGGCAATAATGAATGCGAAAGCCGGATGGGAGGAATGCGCTGTGTACAATAAGGTGGATATCTGCGGGGTGAATACCGCAAAGCTCAAAGTTTTGACCGAAAAAGAAAAGACGGAATTGCTGCGCCGTGTCAGGGAAGGGGACAAGCAGGCGCGCGAAGAGCTAATCAATGGAAATTTGCGCTTGGTGCTCAGTGTCATCCAGCGTTTTACAAACCGCGGGGAGAATTTGGACGACCTCTTCCAGGTGGGCTGTATCGGACTCATCAAGGCGATCGATCACTTTGATATGAACCAGGGCGTACGGTTTTCTACTTACGGCGTTCCGATGATCATCGGGGAGATCCGCAGATACCTGCGGGACAACAACAGCATTCGTGTCAGCCGGTCCCTACGCGACACGGCGTATAAGGCGATGCAGGTCAAAGAAAAAATGACCGCGAAAAACAACAAGGAGCCGACCATCGAGGAAATCGCCGAGGAGCTGGATCTCCCAAGGGAGGATGTGGTCCTTGCGCTGGAGTCCATCGTGGAGCCGGTTTCCCTGTACGAGCCGGTTTTTTCCGATGGAGGGGACACCATCTATGTGATGGATCAGGTGGGGGACAACAACGACGACAATAACTGGCTGGATGAAATTGCCCTGAAAGAGGCGATCAGCGACCTGAGCGACCGGGAAAAACGCATTTTATCCATGCGGTTTTTCCAGGGGAAGACCCAGATGGAGGTCGCTTCGGAGATCGGCATCAGCCAGGCGCAGGTATCGCGTCTGGAAAAAGGAGCGCTCGGAAAAATCAAACGGGATATTTGACCGGAAAACAAAAGAGGTTCCGCAGTCCGAACCAAAAGGATCGTCCTGCGGAACCCCAAAGATGAAACATTATAGAAATAGAATGGAAAAATCGAGCACTTTTCAGCCCATCTGCTTTTCGATCGACTCCAGCGTCTGTTCAAAGTCGGCGGCTGTCACCAACATGGAGATTTCCACATCGGAAGTGCTGATGAGGCGAATGTCGGTATTTACCTCTGCGGCCGCTTGTAACACCTTTGCAGCTACGCCGGGCGTGTTCTTCATGCGTTCATCGTGTACTGCGATTTTATAATTGCCGCTGCTGACGATGGTTTTGATATCGTGGTTGTCATACAGGGCGGAGGTGAACTTTAAGATTTTGCCGAGATCCTCGTCGTCGATGGTGAAGGAAATGGTCGTATACGCTCCATGGGAGGGGGCGAGGGAGATCATATCCACATTCACACCCAGGTCGGAAATCTTCTGAAAGATCTTGGCGATGGAATTGAGCGCCACAGGGCAATTTTGCAGGTTGACCAGTGTGATGTCACCGAGGGTTGTAATAACCGTTTGTTCCATGATCGTATCCCCCTTTACTTTAATAGGTCGGACATATCATACAGTCCGGCAGGTTGCTTTGCCAGAAATACCGCTGCGTTGATCGAGCCGTTGGCAAAAATCTCTTTTGACTGTGCGGAATGGGAAAGGGTGATGACCTCATGCGGCCCGGCGAAAATCACTTCGTGCTCGCCGACGATGGTACCGCCGCGCACGGAATGCATCCCGATTTCATTCTTATCGCGCTTTTTGCGCTGGGAATGGCGGTCGTACATATACGTCATCTGGCGGTCTTCGACGGAAGAAATCGCGTCTGCGATCATGAGCGCGGTCCCGCTGGGGGCGTCAATTTTCTGGTTGTGATGCTTTTCGATAATCTCAATGTCAAAATCTTCGCCCAAAACCTGTGCCGCTTTCTTGGAGAGTCCAATCAGCAGGTTGATCCCCAAGCTCATATTGCCGGAATAAAACACCGGAATCTTGTGCGAGGCCTGCTTTAGCGCATTGACCTGATCGTGGTTATATCCCGTGGTACAGAGCACCAGGGGAAGCTTATGTTCTAAACCAAACTGCAATAGGGGAGAGAGCAGCGCCGGATGGGAGAAATCAATCACAACGTCCGCTTCCTCTTGCACCTCGGAAGGGGAGGCATGGACGGGAAAATCCCCAAAGGGATCGGTGTGAATGTCAATTCCAGCGACAATTTTGCAGTCTTCCCGTTCTTTCACACATGCGGCGATGACACGGCCCATTTTGCCGTTGCATCCGCAGAGAAGAATCCTTGTCATTTTACGTCCTCCGAATGGTAATGGTTTCTTAGATCAACTGATACTTTTTGAGAACTTCACGGAGCTGATTGAGCGCCGCCTCGCTCATGGTGGTCAGAGGCAAACGGCAGTCGCCCACATCAAAGCCCATCTCGTTCATAGCGGCTTTGACCGGGATCGGGTTGACGTCCATGAAGAGCGCGTTCATCAATTCCACATATTTGAGCGTCAGCTCGCGGCTCTTCGCCGCATCTCCGGAAAGGAACGATGCACAGAGGTCGTGCATCTCCTGCGGCAAAACATTGGCAAACACGGAGATCACACCTTTACCGCCCAATGCGAGCATCGGGAGGGTCTGATCATCGTTGCCGGAATAGACATAGAAATCGTCCCCGCAGAGCGCGATCGTCTTGGCCACCGAAGAAATGTCCCCGTTGGCCTCTTTGACCGCATTCAGATTTGGATGCTTGGAGAGTTCCAAATACGTCTCCGGTTTGATATTGCATCCGGTGCGGGAGGGCACGTTGTACACGATGATCGGCAGGTTCACACGGTCTGCGATGTATGTATAATGGCGAACGAGACCCGCCTGGGAAGTCTTGTTGTAATAGGGGGTTACCGAGAGAAGAGCGTCCGCGCCCATACGCTCCGCCTCCTGGGAGAGCTGTACGGCATAGGCGGTATCGTTGCTGCCCGTGCTGGCGATGACTGGGACGCGCTTATTTACCTTTTGGATCACGTATTCCAGCGCTTTGCAGTGTTCCTCGTGGTTCAGGACAGGGGATTCGCCGGTCGTTGCGCAGGCGATGATGGCGTCGGTGCCGTGGCTAATCTGGAATTCGATCAGCTCCCCAAATTTTTCATAATTGATGGAGCCGTCCTTGTGCATGGGCGTGACCAGCGCCACGCCGGAACCGGTATAGACGAGTTTCTTCATAATAGGGCCTCCAATTCATGATTCAGAAATGGGAATTGCATGTATCGGTGTTCCTTTGGATCAGTCCAAATATCCCTTTGCGCAGAGCAGCTCCGCCATCAGGACCGCGCCGCCCGCCGCGCCGCGCAGGGTATTGTGGGAGAGGCAGACAAACTTGATGTCATACTGCGTATCCGGACGCAGACGGCCGATGGAGACCGCCATGCCGTTCTCCAGGTTGCGGTCCAGGCGGGACTGCGGGCGGTCGTCCTCGCGGAAGTAGTGCAGGAACTGCTTGGGTGCGCTCGGCAGCTGGAGCTCCTGGGGAACGCCCTTGTACGTTTCCCAACGATGGATGATTTCCTCGAGTTCGATCTTCTTCTCATAGGAGACAAACACCGCTGCGGTGTGGCCGTCGGAGACCGGTACGCGCAGGCACTGCGAGGTGATGCACGGGGAGGTGGCGTTTACGATCTTGCCGTCCTCCACATGGCCCCAGATCTTGAGGGGTTCCTGCTCGGACTTTTCCTCTTCGCCGCCGATGTAGGGGATGACATTGTCGAGGCTTTCCGGCCAGGTCTTGAAGGTTTTTCCAGCGCCGGAGATGGCCTGGTAGGTGCAGGCGAGCACATTTGTAACGTTGAGGTCCATCAGCGGATGGATTGCCGGGACGTAGCTCTGCAGCGAGCAGTTGGATTTGACGGAAATAAAGCCGCGCTTTGTTCCAAGGCGCTTGCGCTGTGCGTCGATCACAGCGGCGTGGTCCGCATTGATTTCCGGGATGATCATCGGGACATCCGGCGTCCCGCGATGCGCGCTGTTGTTGGACATGACCGGGCATTCCGCCTTTGCATAGGCCTCTTCCAGCGCTTTAATTTCATCTTTCTTCATGTTGACCGCGCAGAAGACAAAGTCTACCATCGAAGCGATCTTTTCCACGTCGGCGGTGGCGTCGAGGATGACCATGTTTTTCATGGATTCCGGCATGGGCGTGCTCATGGCCCAGCGGTCTCCCACAGCCTCCTCATAGGTTTTGCCGGCGGACCGGCCGCTCGCAGCGAGCGCTTTGACGTGAAACCAGGGATGATTTTCCAAGAGCGTTGCAAACCGTTGGCCTACCATGCCGGTTGCTCCGATGATTCCAACCTGATATGTTTTCATGACACATTTCCTCCTATATGATGATATGGGAATAACGAAAGAGAAAGAACCTGACAGGGAGAAAAGACAAAATGGAGAGAATCGGAATGAAACAGATTTCTGTCTTCATAAGCCTGAAACAAGAATCTTTCTTTCCAAAACCGGCTTGGATATGCATCCAAACCTGTGGAAAGTTCTACATTTTTCAGAAGATGCTCCAAAGAGAGGCGGCTCCTGCAAAATACAATAAAAAAACCGGTTGAAAACCGGTCATCAAATCAATATAATAGAACTTGCTCGGTATTCCCAATGGGACATACTGCCGATAGCGCTCCACCATAAATCTTATGATGACAGTTGCAGCGTTTTTCACTGCTGCCCCCAGAAGAACGCCGGCCAAACGCCGTTCTCCTTCGGCGGTTTTCCCTTTCGCAGGCGTTCCCGGGTTTTGGCCCCCTCCCGCGTGCTACTCTTTAAAACCGCACCTCTATCTTCCTTACTATTCAAGTTATCACCATCATACCATGCACGTTCAGGGTTGTCAATTTATTCTTTGTTAAAGTTTTTCCCTCTTCTTTGTACGATTTACAGGAAAGAGAATTTATAAATTTTAGGAGCATTCAAAAATGGAAGAGACAAAACGCAATTGGAGTACCCACGATTTTTATTACGACCTGCCCAAGGAACTGATCGCCCAGACCCCGCTGGAGCCGAGGGATTCTTCGCGGCTACTTGTCTTACATAAAGAGACGGGAGAGATGGAGCACCGGCATTTTTACGATGTAATCGATTATTTGAACCCTGGGGATTGCCTGGTTTTGAACGACTCCCGCGTCCTTCCGGCACGGCTTTATGGGATCAAAGATGGGACAGGTGCCAAGGTGGAATTCCTTCTGCTGACCCATCGGGAAGGGGATACCTGGGAGGTACTCACCGGGCCCGGAAAGCGCGCAAAGCCGGGCACGCATTTTACATTCGGCGACGGTCTCCTACGCGCGGACGTCCTGGACGTCGTGGAGGACGGCAACCGGATTGTAGAATTCCACTATGAGGGGAATTTCTATGCGATTCTGGATCAAATTGGACAGATGCCGCTGCCGCATTACATCACAGAAGACCTCAAGGATAAGGAACGCTACCAGAATGTTTATTCAAAGGAAGTGGGTTCGGCCGCCGCGCCGACGGCAGGGCTTCACTTTACGCCCGAGCTTTTGGAGCGCATCCGGCAAAAGGGGATTAAAACCGCTTTTGTAACCCTCCATGTGGGGTTAGGAACGTTCCGCCCGGTGACGGTCGAGAATGTTTCCGACCACAAGATGCATTCCGAACACTATGCGATGAACAAAGAGACGGCGGACCTCATCAATGAGACAAAGCGCAACGGTGGACGTGTCATTGCAGTTGGGACAACCAGCTGCCGCACGCTGGAATCCATTGCCTTGAAGGAGGGCGGCATCCGGGAGAGCGCCGGATGGACCGATATCTTCATCTATCCCGGCTTCCAATTCCGGGTGCTGGACGGGCTGATTACCAATTTCCATTTGCCGGAGAGCACGCTGATCATGCTGGTTTCCGCTTTGGCCGGATACGACAATATCATGCGCGCCTATCGCACAGCGGTACAGGAGAAATACCGGTTTTTCAGCTTTGGAGATGCGATGTTTATTGGAAGCATGAAAGAACTGGACGATAAGAAGTAGCTGAAAAGCCCTGAAACCAAGCGGTTTCGGGGCTTTTTTCTCATTCTGTGGATTTGTAGGAAAATTGTATTTCGAGGCCGTTTTTGAAGAGAATTGAGGTGGTAAGTCCATCTTTTATACAAATGCTCCCAAGTGGGTTGTTACCGCAACTGAAGAGCCGCCTGAGCCAAAAGCATTTTACACAACCGGCAGCAAGCCCCATGAGCGAGTACGAAGAGGAAACGCTTGGTACAAAAGGAACACGCTTGGAGAAAACGACCCAAGAGGTATTCTCTGTAAGCCTTGTCCGGTCTGCGGTTATGAATACGGGAGCGGTTGGCAGAAGGTGGAGGTTCCACAGGAAGTCATTGATTGGCTCATGGCTCTGCCGGACACGGAAAATACACCCGCTTGGGTGTGAGGAGGCGGTCTGATGGACAAGGTTGTGGTGACGGCCGCAGACATAGAGCTGCTGCTGAAATGGAGAGATCAGCACCCTGATGAGGTAAGGAACCACCCGGCTCCGCTGAAGGCGGTAGAGATTGTTGTTGAAACCAACGGGTGGCATATCAAAACCTGCTCGACCTGAAAAAAGACGAAATCATCCTTGCTGGGATTTTGACGAGGGCAGAGGCCGCAGTCCCAGCTACGATATGGGAGTACCGTGTGGTCATCGTGGAACACCTGAAGAAGACAGTTCCCGTTGTGGCCGCAAGCTGGGCCGAGGCAACGATGAAGGTGCAGGAGGCTTGGGAGAACGGAGATCATGTCCTCGGAGCAGAGCACTTTGCAGGAGTGACCTTTACGCTTGGCAGCTGAGATGGAAACGGAGGAGCAGCATGGGGAAGAACGGCTACCTTGACCGGAGAAAAGTCCGGGATGATGTGATGCAGGACGCCATCAAGCAGACCTATATGCAGTACATGACCGATATGCTCATCCTGACCCTGAATGACCCAGAGGTTATGGGGAAAGATGTTTTCGGCTACAAGCGGCTGAAGAAGGTGTTGGATGCGTGGGGACGGTACTACGATCAGTTCTTTGACGCTCTGACCAAGAACCCGGAGGCCGACTACGCAAGAGAAAAGATGGACGCTGCGATGAAGCACATCGTTGGAACCAACGGCGACTTCATCCCGTTTGAACAGCGGTATGAATGGCTACCGCAAATCACATACGGAAAGAAACGGTAAACTTCTTATCGTTTCGCACCAAAAACTGATTGCAAAAAAGGAAGTAATCTGGTAGAATGATTATGGGGAATGATACATTCCTCGGAAGGATGTGCCGAATGGTAATCAGATACGCAAAAGAGGCCGTGAAATTTCTAAACAAGCTCGAAAAGAAATCGGTTGAGCGCATAAAGAAAGCCATAGAGGGATTAACCCAAACCCCTCCAGCGGGTGATATTAAGCCCATGCAGGGGAGCAAAGATGGCCGAATGAGGTTACGAGTCGGAGATTGGCGCATAATATACAAGTACGGTGCCGAGCAAGAGATTGAGATACTGTTCGTTCTCGAAATCGGAAACCGTGGCGACATCTATAAATAGGGAGGTAGCGATATGTCTAACATGGCTATGGAAGCTGCTCGCTTGATGGATATGCTACCTGAGAGCGACCAGAACTTTGCTTATGAGTTCATCAAGAAACTGGTTCGAGCGTGGGACCCGGACTTCACCAAGCTCACGCCGGAAGAGGCCCGTCGAGTAGACGAAGCTGAGAAAGGCGAGTTCATTGACGCAAGAGATATTGACTGGTCAAAGATCGGTCGGTAATCATCCAAGACAAAAGCCCCTATCCGGGGCTTTTTTGCTGATAGAATATAAAACCTCACAGTAGTCCCCATGGAGTAATCCAGAGGCTACCAGAGGGTTCTGGAGGAAGAATTTTGTTACATATTCAAGGTAATTACCGGTCTGGTATCATGACTCCCGTAAGCATCGGAGACGCCATGTTGATCGACTGAACAGCTCCTGCGCAGAAGAAACTCTGTGAAGCAGGAACCCCAAAATAGCATTCCATAGATCTTGCATTTAAATAGGCGGATACAAATAAAGCAGGGAGTGGCCCCCTTTCTTCGATAGGGGACGCTCCCTGCTTTTTGCGTTATTGTGAAGTTATCTGGCGGTATTGGTTGCGCGTTTATGGGCGTCTCTGCGGCGATGGATCCACTGAATCAGCGCGGTTGCGCCGCGTTCTATCAAGAAGCTGAGCAGAGCAAAACCAGCAAATAGGAGTAAGGTCTCTGTGGTGGGGAGGGAGACCTGGAGAAGCTTGTGGAACAGGAGAACCGCTGCATAAAATCCAACCGTCATAGTGGAGCAAAGGAACACCCGCAGCTTGTTCAAAGGCCAACTCGCCTTGAATACCGCCTGGATTCCAACGGTTCCGACTAGCAAATAAAGGAGTATACTGGACTGTTCCACAGAAATTTGCAACAGCGGCGATACTCCGAGAAAAACAAGGAAACAAACCAAAATTGAGATCGCATTTGGCAAGGCGCGCGCCATGACGGAGGGCAGGAACCGTCCGGATACTTTCCTGCTGTCCGGTTCAAAGGACATAAAGAAGGACGGATAGCCTTCAATAACCAAGTCGATCAGCGTGATTTGGATCGGGACAAAGGGGAACGGGATGTTTAGCAGGAGGCACACGATGGAGAGCAAAACGGAATAGATCGTTTTGACAAAGAATATCCCCGCCACCCGCGTGATGTTGTTGACCACCCGCCTGCCTTCGCTCAAAACAGAGGGGAGGGAGGAAAAATCGGAATTCAACAAAACCACTTGCGATACCTGCCGGGCGGCGTCGCTGCCCTCCGCAATGGCAATGCTGCAATCGGCCTCCCGCAGGGCGAGAAGGTCGTTTACCCCATCGCCGGTCATGGCTACCGAATGCCCGTGCTTTTGTAGGGACTGTACGATTTGCTTCTTTTGCAAGGGGGATACGCGCCCAAAGATCGAATACTCCTGGACCGCTTTTTCCAGATCAGCCTCTTCTGTCACACTGCTCATGTCGATAAAACGGCCGGCGTCGGGAAACCCTGCCTTCGCCGCTAAAGCGGATACGGTTACCGGGTTATCTCCCGAGATAAGCTTTAAGTCTACACCCTCCTGTTGGAAGTAAGCCAAGGTTTCCGCGGCATTGGGGCGGATAGGGTCAGAGATCACGATGGATGCAAGCACGTGTATTTCTGGCAGCGGCTTGTCCGGCGAAACGGGTTCCGACGTAATCCCGGCTAAGAGGATACGTTTCCCCGCGTTGAGTTCCTTTTCGAAATGGTCCCCCAGCTCAGGACCAGCTAGGCGTTCCGGAGCGCCGACAACAAAGGTGAACTCCTCGAATGCAATCGCGCTCCATTTCCGATCGGAAGAGAATGGAATCTTTTGTACGGGCGGAAAGCTTTCCTTTTGTGCGAAATGCGCTTGCAGGGCCTGGAACGTCGCGTTGTTGTCATCTGTATAGTGGAGAAAGGAGCCGATGATTTCATCAAACGGCATCGAACGCCCAATATCGGTCAGACGCACCTCTTCTACCTGCATTTTGCCCTCGGTCAGCGTACCGGTTTTGTCCAGGCATAAAGTGTCCACATGCGCCAACGTCTCCAGGGCAAACAGCTCCTGCACCAACACTTTCTTCTTGGAAAGCGCAATGATCCCTACGGCAAGGCTGATGCTGATGAGCAGCACCAGGCCCTTTGGCAGCATACCGAGAAGCCCAGCGGCAGTCGACACAACCGCATGGTTGATCGGGTCACCGCGCAAATAGAATGCCTCGAGGAACAGGAGAATCCCCAAAGGAGGAATCAAGTAGCCTGTAAATCGGGTGACTTTACGCATGGAAGAAAGCAGTTCGGAATGTACGCCACGCAGCTTTTTGGCCTCATGAGCGATCTTGGAAGCGTAATTTTCCATCCCCACATGTTCCACGCAGGCACGGCATTTTCCGCTGATAATGAAACTTCCGGATAAAAGATGGTCTCCGGCAGCTTTCCGTATGGGATCGGATTCGCCGGTTAAGAGGGATTCATTCACTTCGACCGCCCCGGACAGGATTACAGAATCGGAGCAAACCTGGTTCCCTCCGCTCAATTCCATGACGTCTTCCTCGACCAGCTCATACACCGGGATTTCCGAAAGCTTCCCATCCCGGACCACCTTTGCCATCGGCATGGATAAGAGGGAGAGTTTGTCCACAAGCCTTTTTGCGTGGATTTCCTGGGCAATGCCGATCAGCGTATTGAGGGCAATGATCAGAATAAAGAGCATGTTGGACCACGCGCCGACAAGCGCCAAGGCCACGGCGATCAGCACGTTAAACAAATTAAACAATGTGCAGATATTGTCCTTCAAAATTTGCCCGGTTGTTTTGGTTACTTTTTCCGGTTCGGTGTTCTGTCGTCCGTCGCGTCGTTTTTCTTCGACCTGTTCGGAAGTTAGTCCTAAGTTGCTGTCAGGAGAAAAATGTGTCATAGAGCGGCCTCATTTCCATTTATTTTGCACGGTTTACTCGAGCTATCATAACAGGGATTTTTAACGAAAGTATAAACAAAGTAGATATGCTCCAAATTTAATCCTTATAAAAGTCTAGTATTTCACGTATTGTGACGAAAGTCCTATTACAAGCCCATATACTTATAAACTTCATCCATGAAGCTTCTTATTGCCTTTTCTGCAAAGTGCTGCCGATCCATCATTGCGCTGGCAGAAGGGGATAAAACGCTTTTTCGTTTCATCTGAACCAAAGTGGTCCACCTGTCGGTTGTCATTTGACTGGAAACGAAAAGAACCTTTCTCTCTCTTTGTTTCATGGACGAGCCTATCATTATTGTTATATGGGGAAGGTTTGTATCGTGTAGATAACCATAAATCTTATATGGCCATTCCATTGGCTCTCAGCGCTTATTATAGTATAGGCATATACAGAAATCAACAGAGCAGAAATAGCTGCTAAAAATGAACCATTTGACGGAGTGTTTGGCTGAATGGAACGGGATGCAGAAAGAAAATTTGCAGTTCTCCTCAAAAAGGACTTGAAAATACCCTATGGGGGTATTATAATAGAGACAAATCCAAAATACCCTAAGGGGGTATTTGAAAGGAGATATTCGGATGAACCAGCAGCAAGAATCTTTACAACCGTCCAATGAAACCACTGCATGCGGTTGCCATTATAAAGCGACACCCCGCGGGGACCAGGAATTGCGCCAATTGCAAAACCGTTTGAAGCGGATGATTGGGCAGCTCAACGGCATTGGGAAGATGTTGGAAGACAACCGCTATTGCGGGGATATCCTGGTGCAGGTTGCTGCTGTGGAAAGCGCGCTGCAGGCATTTGGTTACCTGGTCCTTCAGGACCATCTGGAAACCTGCGTCGTGGAGCAGATTCGGCAGGGCAACACACAGGTGGTCGATGAAGCATTGGAACTGATTAAGAAATTGAAGTGATAGAGGAGGGAAGAGATTATGAAAACAGAAAAATACAATGTCACCGGCATGACCTGTGCGGCCTGTCAAGCGAATGTCACGCGGTGCGTGCAAAAGCTGGAGGGGGTCGAGGACGTCAATGTCAGCCTTTTGGCGAACCAGATGACAGTTTCCTACGATGAGGCGCAGGTCCACCCGGAGGAGATCATCGCAGCGGTCCAGAAGATCGGCTATGGCGCGGCCTTGCCGCAGCAAACGGAGACCAAGGAGAGCGGATTCCGCAGCGAATGGCAGGCGCGAAAAGACCGGGCGGAAGAAAGCCGGAAAAGTATGAAGCACCGGCTGGTAACGTCGGTCGTTTTATTGATCCCACTGATGTATGTCGCCATGGGGCCGATGATGGGGCTGCCAGCTCCAAGTTTTTTGGTCGGGACAGAAAATGCCTTGATTTCTGCTCTGACGCAGCTCTTGATTACGATTCCCATTCTGTTTATCAACCGGCACTTTTTCCAGAATGGGTTCAAGTCTCTATTTCATCGGGCGCCCAATATGGATTCCCTGGTTGCGATTGGATCGGGCGCTTCGCTCGTCTACGGGATTTTTGCCATGTTCCGAATGGCCTACGGGTTCGGCCATGGGGATATGGCGTTGGTGCATGAATACGCACATGCCCTCTATTTTGAATCCGCCGCAATGATCTTGACCCTGGTGACCGTCGGCAAGTATTTGGAGGCAAAGTCCAAATCCAAGACCTCGGATGCGCTGGGGAAACTGGTGGATCTGGCGCCGAAAAATGCGGTGGTTATCCGCGGCGGCGTGGAACAGACCATCCCGGCGGAGCAGGTCATCGCCGGGGATATAGTCGTCATCCGCCCAGGCGAAGGCATCCCGGTGGACGGTGTGGTCATAGAGGGTCACGGCTATGTGGATCAAGCGGCCATTACCGGGGAGAGCATCCCGGTAGAGAAAAATCCCGGCGATCCGGTGATCTCCGCCACCATCAATAAAAATGGAACATTTCGGTTCCAAGCATCCAAGGTTGGCGAGGATACAACGCTTTCCCAGATCATCCGGCTGGTGGACGAAGCGGGCAATTCCAAAGCGCCGATCGCGCGGCTGGCGGATAAGGTCAGCGGCGTATTCGTACCAACGGTGATCGGGATCGCCATTGTCACCGCCATTGTCTGGCTATTGGTGGGGCAAAGCTTTGAATTTGCCCTGTCGAACGCCATCTCCGTGCTGGTGATCTCCTGCCCGTGCGCACTGGGACTGGCCACGCCGGTGGCCATCATGGTCGGAACGGGGAAGGCCGCCGAGATGGGCATTTTGATCAAATCCGCTGAAAGCCTGGAGAATCTTCATGCGGTAGATACCATCGTGTTGGATAAAACCGGAACCATTACCTCCGGCCATCCGTCCGTGACCGACATTGTCGTGCTGGATGCTGCCATGACGGAGCAGACCTTCCTGGAAGAGGCTGCGGCGGTTGAGACCGGCAGCGAGCATCCCCTGGCGCAGGCCGTGGTAGAACGCGCCCAGCAATCCGGTATCTCGATTCCCAAAGCGGAGGCGTTTGAGGCGCAAGCAGGCCGCGGCGTCCGTGCAACGGTCCGCGGGCATGCATACCTGGCTGGCAATGTGGCGTTCATGGAGGAAAATAACCTTCTGGTAAAGGATGCCGCGGCGCAAAAAGCCCGCGATGCCGTTACCAAGTTGGCAGAGGAAGGAAAGACTCCGCTTCTGTTCGCGCGGGACGGCAAGATTGTCGGAATGATTGCCGTGGCCGATACGGTGCGTGCATCCAGCCGGGCGGCGATCCAGCAGTTTTCCAAGATGGGCCTGCACGTCGTGATGCTGACAGGCGATAACCGGGTGACCGCGGAGGCCATCCGCAAGGAGCTCGGCATCGAGAAGGCCATATCGGATGTACTGCCGACCGAAAAGGAGGCCAACATCCGGGCCTTGCAGGAACAGGGGCATAAGGTCGCCATGGTGGGCGACGGAATCAACGATGCACCCGCGTTGACCCGCGCGGATATCGGCATCGCGATCGGCGCTGGTACGGATATTGCCATCGAGTCGGCGGACGTAGTTTTGATGAAGGATTCCCTGGAGGATGTGGCGACAGCGATCGACTTGAGCCGCGCTGTAGTGCGAAACATCCACATGAACCTGTTTTGGGCCTTTTTCTATAACATCCTGGGTATCCCGGTTGCAGCGGGCGTCCTGTTCCCTGCATTTGGCCTGCGCTTGAGCCCGATGATCGGTTCAGCGGCCATGAGCTTGAGCTCGGTCTGTGTTGTAACCAACGCCCTGCGCCTCCGCTTCTTCAAACGGAAGGGGATGGAGCCACAGGTCGCAGAACCCCCGGCAGCCTCTCTGCCGGAGATAAACCATCCTTCAGTTCCTGTTGTGCAGGAATTGAACCAACAGAAAGGAACGATTGAAATGAAAAAAGTATTGGTTGTAGAAGGCATGATGTGTGCGCACTGCCAGATGCATGTACAAAAGGCGCTGGAGGGCGTGGACGGTGTGCAGGAAGCGGTGGTGGACCTGGAGAAGAAAACAGCCACGGTTTCCCTTGCGAAAGAGGTATCCGATCAGGTTCTGATGGATGCGGTAAAAGACGCGGGATACACCCCGGTCAGCTGTACAGAGGAATAAGAAACAATCAAGCAACGGAACCCCGAAGGACAGCCTCCGGGGTTCCGTTGTTTCAAGGAATGCAGAAAAACTTCTGAAATATACGGTGTTGTTTAATTATTATGTTTAAGGCGATAAACAGCTGCCAACCCAGACAAGAGGAAGGAAAACGGGTAGATAGGCGTTGCATTGCAGACACGACTACAGTATAATAAAAGTTCAAGATTGCCAAAAAGCTTCAAATGCGATAGAACGGGAGAAAAAAGAATGAAGCCTGAGCTTGAAAAGATATTGATGAAGGTGCAGAAGCCGGGGCGGTATACCGGCGGGGAATGGAACAGCGTGGTAAAGGATAAACATGCAGTCGATGTGCGGTTTGCCTTCTGCTTTCCAGATACGTATGAGGTCGGGATGTCCCATCTGGGCATGAAGATTTTATATAGCCTTTTCAATGAAAAGGACTATATCTGGTGTGAGCGTGTATTCGCCCCCTGGGTGGATATGGAAGAGCAGATGCGCAGGAATGGAATGGAACTCTTTGGGTTGGAGAGCGGGGATAGCATCCACGATTTCGATATACTGGGATTTACGCTGCAATATGAACTGAGCTACAGCAATGTCCTGAATATGCTGGATCTGGCGCATATCCCGCTGCGCAGTGCAGACCGGAAAGGGCTTTCGCCGCTGGTCGTGGCGGGCGGTCCCTGCACCTGCAATCCGGAGCCGCTGGCCGATTTTGTCGATCTCTTTTTCCTTGGAGAGGGGGAGGAGGTCGATCTGGAAGTGATCGACCTATACCGCGCTTATAAAAAGGAAGGGCGCTCCAAGGAGGAATTCCTGCGGGCCGCGGCGCAGATCGAGGGAGTCTATGTACCGTCCCTCTACACGGTTACGTACAACGAAGACCATACCATTGCTGCGGTAACGCCGGAGCCGGGAGTGCCCGCGACAGTCAAGAAGCGCCTGATGCTCGATATGGACCGCTCGTATTTCCCGGAGAAATTTGTTGTGCCGTACATTGAAATCGTACACGACCGGACGGTCGGAGAGGTGTTCCGCGGCTGCATCCGTGGCTGCCGCTTCTGCCAGGCCGGGTTTATTTACCGCCCAGTGCGGGAGAAGTCGGTGGAGGTGGTGGACCGTCAGTGCCACGCCCTCTGCGACAGCACGGGATACAACGAGATTTCGCTCTCGTCTTTGAGCACCAGCGACTATACCAAGATCGACGAGCTCCTCGATCAGCTCCTGAGCTGGGCACGCGACGAAAAGACCAGCGTGTCCCTGCCCTCCCTGCGGGTGGATGGGTTTTCCAATGAATTGATGACGAAGATTAAATCCGTGCGAAAGAGCGGCCTGACGTTTGCGCCGGAGGCCGGCACCCAGCGCCTGCGCGACGTGATCAACAAAAATGTCCAAGAGGACGAGCTGATGAAGACGGTGAATATGGCGTTTTCCGGCGGTTGGAACACCATCAAGCTCTACTTTATGATCGGACTGCCGACCGAAACCATGGACGACGTGGCGGGGATTGCGGAATTGGGCCAGAAGGTGGTCAATGCCTTTTATTCCAATCCCAATAAGCCGAAGGGACGCGGTGTGTCGGTCACGCTGAGCGCGTCCTCCTTTGTGCCGAAGCCCTTTACCCCGTTTCAGTGGGAGCCGCAGGACCCCATCCCGCTGCTGCACGAAAAGCAGCGCCATCTGGTGCAGTCGGTCAAGACGCGGAAAATCACCTGCAACTACCACGATGCGGACACCAGCTTTTTGGAGGCTGTGTTTGCACGCGGCGACCGCCGCCTTTGCGCTGTGTTGGAAGAAGCGCATCGGATGGGATGCAAGTTTGACGGGTGGAACGATTATTTTTCGCTTCCACGCTGGATGGAGGCGTTTGAAGCCTGCGGGGTGGACCCGGCGTTTTATGCCAACCGCCGCCGGAGTTTTGATGAGGTGCTTCCCTGGGACCATTTGGATTACGGCATCCGAAAGGAGTTCCTAATCCGGGAATGCCAGCGGGCCTATGCGGACACCACAACTCCGAATTGCCGCGAGGCGTGTTCCGCCTGCGGCGCAGCTTGCTTTAAGGGAGGGATCTGCTATGAGGACCGTTAGAATCTGGTTCCGGAAGATTGGGACCACGCGGTTTATCTCCCATTTGGACCTGACCCGCTGTATGTCGCGGGCGATTCATCGTGCGAAAATCCCGCTGTGGTATACGCAGGGCTTTAACCCGCGCGCGCTTTTGACCTTTGCGCTGCCGTTGTCCCTGGGCGTGGCGGGCGAGCGTGAAAGCGTGGACATCAAGTTGGAGGACGACAACTTGTCCAACGAAGAGCTGCTGGAGCGCTTAAACGCGGCGATGCCGGACGACTTGCCGGTGTTTGCTGTGACGGACCCCGTGATGAAACCGGGAAAGATCGCGTATGCCTCGTTTGTGATGACCGTGGACCCCGAGGGCCGGGACGCTGGCACATTGGCCCAGCAGTTGACAGAGCTGTTTCACCGGGATTCGCTTGTCGTCCCCAAGCACACCAAAAGTGGGTTTATCGACTTCGACATCCGCCCGTATCTGGACCGTGTGGAGGTGTGCCCTGTGGAGGGAAAGGTGGAGATTCGCGCCATGCTTCCCGCTGGAAGCGAGATGAATGTCAACCCCAGCCTGCTGTTGGAGGCGGTTCAAAAAGAATTGGGGCTGGATCTGTATACGCAGATCCGGCGGACGAACCTCTACGACGAACAGTTCCATGCGTTTCAATGAGGCAGCCATTCTGTTTTTTAGCGGCCTAATGGCCGCGCTGTGAGACGGGAGGATTTTTAAAGAAGATAGGAGGCAACCGCGATGCCGAACTTGCGAAAGATGCTTGGAAACGTTCAATCGGAAGAGTGCCGCTCCCTGATGCGGCTGATGGAGACGCAGAGTAAGAAGACGCTGGCGGATTGGGCGGTCGCCTATGCGAAAGCCCATTATCTGCCGGTTTTTGAAGCGGCGTGCCCGGGGGAACGGCGCTTGGCGGAAACGGTGGCTGCTTGTGAAGCATATGGGAAGGGGCAAACGTCACTGAATGAACTCAAGCCGCTGCTCCGGGAGGCGGCGCAGGTCGCCCGCGCTTTAGCGGACCATCCGGTCGCGCAGGCAGCGGCCCGCGCGGTTTCTGTGGCCTGTTCCACCGTTCAAACGCCGACCAATGCGCTGGGCTATCTGTTTTATGGGGCCGCGGCCGTCGCATACAGCCAGGCCGGTTTGGATAGGACCGCGAGGGAGTACGAAGAGCTGGCCGCTGTAGAGTTCCAAAGGGCCTACGCCTCTTTGCAAAAGGCCTGCATACCGGACGAACCCCATCCGGCGAAACTGCACTGGAACTGCTGATAGGGACGCTTTGGCCGCCGGTTAATTTTCGCATTTCTGCATCCCGAAAAAAGAATTTTGGGGATGGGACGAGAAAGATGCGAAAAAGCGGAAAAAATCCTTGCACGTTTTGGCGGATTGTGGTATGATATATAGGCATTTGGAAACCGCCGCACTCTTTCGGTGGGGTTCAGTGCCCGGATGATTCCGCGACATTGAAGCGGACAGTCCTCTGCCGGATCACACCGGTATGAATGTCTGAAAAATTTAGGAGGATACACATGGACGCATTGAAATTGATTGCTCAGGATTCCGTAAAGACGGAAATTCCCCAGTTCGAGGTTGGCGACACCATCCGCATTGATGTTAACATCCGCGAAGGTGATCGCGAGAGAATTCAGGTGTTTGAGGGCACTGTGATCGCCCGCAAGGGTTCCGGCATCTCCGAAACGTTTACGGTTCGCCGCGTTTCCTATGGCGTCGGCGTGGAGAGAGTGTTCCCGCTGCATTCCCCGAACGTCAAGGGTATTAAGATCGTTCGTAAGGGCCGTGTACGCCGTGCAAAGCTGTACTTCCTGCGCGACAGAGTCGGCAAGGCCGCGAAGGTCAAGGAACAAATCAGATAAGCATTCGATGGAAAAAGGGACATGTGATGTCCCTTTTTTGTTTATCGCACGGGGAGGAATGTCTTCCGTGCAGTTGAGAAAGCAGGTGGATTTGGCTATGGAGCAACAGAATCTTTCCCCCAGAGAGGATGACGCTGCGGTTGCACAAGACCCGCAAAAAGGCGTTGTCAAAAGCTGTTATGAGTGGATGGAGGCGATTATCCCTGCGCTCATCCTCATTATGGTGTTTTTCACATTTGTAATCCGTAGCATTACGGTCTCTGGGCCGTCGATGGAGCCGACCTTGATGGACCAATATAAGGTATGGGTATCCTGCATCGGCTATACCCCCCAGGCGGGCGACGTTGTCGTTGTGGATGGTTCTGGTACGCAGTTAGACGAGGTGATCGTCAAGCGCATCATCGCCACAGAGGGCCAGACCGTGGACATCGATTTCGACAACGGCTATGTCTATGTGGATGGCCAACAGCTCGATGAGAGCGCATACATCGAGAACGGCATCACACGGGATCAGTATGACGTGGAGTTTCCCCAGACCGTTCCGGAAGGCCATGTCTTTGTGTTGGGGGACAACCGCACGGTCTCCAAAGACAGCCGCGATTCCGAGGTCGGGATGATCGACCAGCGCTGTATCATCGGAAAGGTACAGATGATCTATCAGCCGTTCTCCGAATTCGGATGGGTTTCGTGATGAAAAAAGGAGCTCTGGTCCCTGTTGAATGAGAGGGAAAAGATGGAATATACCGGCGGGCCGCGCCATGCAGTCCAGCCGGTGAAACGTTTTGTGGCGCACTGCTATGAATGGCTGGAGGCGTTGATCTCTTCGCTGATCGTAGTGGTGCTTCTGTTCACCCTGCTGTTTCGCATCGTCAATGTGAGCGGGCCTTCCATGCTGCCGACCTTGCAGAGCAACGACCGCGTCTTGTTGACGAGCTATTTCTACCAGCCAAAGCAGGGGGATGTGGTGGTAATCACCCATACGGCAAAGCTCCAGGGACCGATCATCAAGCGTGTGATCGCCTTGGAAAACCAGACGGTGGACATCGACTTTGAAACCGGAACGGTCTATGTGGATGGACAAGCTCTGGATGAAAGCGCATATATTGAGAACGGCATCACCACGCAGCCGTCCGACTATACCTATCCGCTGACGGTCCCGCCGGGGCATCTCTTTGTGCTGGGGGATAACCGGGCGGTGTCCAACGACAGCCGCAGCAGTGCGGTGGGGATGATCGACGAGCGGTATGTGCTGGGCAAGGCGGAATTCGTGGTATTTCCCTTTAGCCGTTTTGGAAAGATTCTATAGAAACACGACAGGAGGGATCGTATGAGCGAAGCACAGTCCATTCAATGGTTTCCGGGCCATATGACGCGGACCAAGCGGCAGATTGAAAAGAGCCTAAAGCTGGTGGACGCGGTGGCCGAGATCATCGATGCGCGTATTCCGGTCAGCAGCCGGAACCCGGTCCTCGACAAGCTGATTCAATCGAAGCCGCGCGTCATTTTGATGAACAAGTGCGACATGGCGGACCCGGCGCAGACCGCCCGCTGGATCGCGTATTATAAGGCGCAGGGGATCCCCGCGATCGCCATCGACTGCAAAACCAACAAAGGATTGAACGGATTCATCCCGCTGGTGAAAGAGGTCTTGAAGGACCGCATCGCCGCATGGCAAGCAAAGGGCATGGTGTGCCGCCAGATCCGCGTGATGGTGGTGGGCATCCCGAACGTGGGGAAGAGCTCGTTGATCAACCGCCTTTCCAAGGGCGGCAAGGCGAACGTCGAGGACCGCCCGGGCGTTACACGCTCCAATCAGTGGTTCTCGATTGCAAAGGGCTTTGAGCTCTTGGACACCCCCGGCGTACTCTGGCCGAAATTCGAGGACAAGGAGGTCGGGGAACACCTGGCTTTTACCGGCGCCGTCAAGGACGAGGTGGTCGACACCGAGCATTTGGCTTCGCGGCTGTTGGAGGTCCTGCGGGACCGCTATGCGGATGCGGTCAAGCAGCGGTATAAGCTCGGGGACATTGACCTTTCCGAATTAAAAGGATATGAGATTTTGGAATGGATCGGAAAAAAGCGCGGAATGCTGATTTCCGGCGGCGAGATTGACACAGAGCGCGCCTCCATTGCGGTGTTGGATGAATTCCGCGGCGCAAAGATGGGGCGTATTACGCTGGAGGCAGCCCCTGCCCCGGCGGGAAAATGAGGTGCGTATGGAACAGATCGACTGGTTTGCACACGAGTCGGCGGCGCGCCAACGGGGATTTGTACAGGTATGCGGCATCGACGAAGCGGGACGCGGCCCTTTGGCTGGCCCGGTGTTCGCTGCCGCTGTTCTTTTGCCCGTGGGCGTGCAGATCGAAGGACTCAACGATTCCAAAAAATTGAGCGAGAAAAAGAGGGAGCAGCTCTTTGACGTCATCCAGGAAACGGCGATCAGCACCTCCATCGCATTTGCCACAGAGCAGGAGATCGATGAGATCAACATCCTCCAAGCGACCTTTTTGGCAATGCGCCGTGCCTGCGAGGGGCTTTCTGTCCGCCCGGATTATGCTTTGATCGATGGCAACCGCATGCCGCCCCTGGATATCCCGGGGGAGACGATCGTGAAAGGGGATGCCTGTTCCGCCAACATTGCGGCCGCATCCATCTTGGCGAAAGTGAGCAGGGACCGTCTGATGCTGGAGCTGGACAAACTCTATCCGGAGTATCAATTTGCCAAACACAAAGGGTATGGGACGAAGCTTCACCGGGAGCTCTTACAGCAATATGGGCCGTGCCCCATCCACCGGCGTTCCTTTTTGAAAAAGATTCTGGGGGAATCCCTTTGAACAGTGGTGCGTTTGGCGAAGAATGGGTCGCCAGGTATCTGCAAAAGAAGGGCTGGGAGATCCTGGAGCGGAACTACCACAGCCGGTATGGGGAAATAGACATGATTGCCGTGGACGGTCCGTATATTGTCTTTGTAGAGGTCAAAACCCGCTCGGCGGATTCGATCGCCGGCCCGCTGGAAGCCGTGACACCGGGCAAGAGGAAACGGCTCATACGCACGGCGCTGGATTATTTGCAGGCGCATGAACTGGATCTGCAACCGCGCTTCGATGTGGCGGCGGTTGTTGTCGGGCAGGGGGAACCGTCCGTGGAATACCTCGAAGATGCATTTGATGGAGGCGGCTATGAACTATTTTGACCTGCACTGCGACACCATTGCGGAGTGTTGGAAACAGAAAAAGGACCTCTGGGACAACGACCTGCACCTTTGCTTAAAGCGCGGTGCAGCATACCACCCTTGGCTTCAGTGTTTTGCCGCATGGATTCCCGACGAGCTGCGCGGGGAGGCGGCTTACCGCTACTTTGAAGCGGTGTATGGGGAACTCTTGCGCCAAGAGACTCTGCACGGCGATAAGCTCAAGATCTGCCGGGATGAGGAGGATTTCCAGGAGGCGGCGCGGACGGAAAAGTGCGGCGCAATTTTTACCGTGGAGGGCGGCGCGGCGCTCGGCGGCCGGCTCGAGCGTGTGGACCGGCTCAAGGAGTGCGGCGTCAAAGCGGTCACGCTCACCTGGAACGCCTCCTGCGAGATCGGGGACGGCGCGGAAGTGGCCCATCCCAAGGGGCTGACGCCGTTCGGCCGGGAGGTTGTGCGGGAGCTGGAACGGAACCGCATCGCGGTGGATGTATCCCATGCGGGCGAACCGCTCTTTTGGGAGGTGGCAGAAAGGGCCCAAAGGCCGTTCCTGGCCACGCATTCCAATGCCCGCGCGCTCTGTAACAATCCGCGCAACCTGACGGACAGCCAATTTTGCGCGGTCCGGGACCGGGGCGGCGTGGTCGGTGTGACCTTTGTGCGCCGCTTTCTGGACGACTCTTGGGAAGCCGGTGTGGACGACCTCTTGCGGCACATCGAGCACTTTCTTTCTTTGGGCGGCGAAAAGACGGTTGCTCTCGGAGGGGATTTTGATGGAACGGACCTTCCGGACGGCATGACGGGGGTCGAGTCCGTGGAGGCACTGGGGGACTGTATGTTGCGGCATAATTACCCGGAATCGCTCGTCCAGGCAATTTTTTTTGACAATGCATACCGTTTTTTCACTTCTCTTTGACAACTGTACATTTCTATTATAAAATAGAACGGCGACAAAAGCGCGGCTGAAAATCTTCAAGCGTTCCCGCATCCGCTGGGGGCTTTCAAACGCGCTTTGGGACGGCGGAAAACAGAAGGAGGAAACAACATGAACTATCAATGCACAAGGAATAGCGCCGAGCATGTCTCCGCGGCGCAGGCCATTGCGCAGGGAATCAGCGAGGATGGGGGCCTTTTTGTGCCAGAAAGCCTGCCGCAGTACGATTCCTCCGTGCTGGAGGGGATGAAGGACGGCACATACCTCGACCGTGCAGAGCGGATTCTCGGAGATTTCCTGACGGATTTTACCCCGGAGGAAATTCGCGAATGTGTGAAGAAGGCCTATGGTGGAGAGAAATTTTCCGGAGGGCATCCTGCGCCCCTGGTGGAGCTGCCGAATTGTCCGGCCCCCGTGCATCTCTTGGAGCTTTGGCACGGGCCGACTTGTGCGTTTAAGGACATGGCGCTCCAACTTCTGCCGCACCTGTTGACGAAATCCCTGCAAAAAATCCACTCGGATAAGACAGCGGTGATCCTGGTGGCGACCTCCGGCGATACCGGCAAGGCGGCTTTGGAGGGCTTCCGCGATGTGGCGGGGACAAAGATCATGGTGTTCTACCCGCAGAACGGTGTGAGCGCGATGCAGAAGACCCAGATGACCACCCAGGAGGGCGAAAACGTCGCTGTGTGCGCCATCGAGGGCAATTTCGACGATGCACAGACCGGCGTGAAGCGCATCTTTACCGATCCGGCGATGAAGGAAACCCTAGCGGAAAATGGCATGATGTTTTCCAGTGCGAATTCCATCAACTGGGGACGCCTTCTTCCGCAGATTGTCTACTATTTCTCCGCGTACAGCGATCTCCTGAAAGTGGGAAAGGTGCAGCTGGGGCAGGAAATCAATATTGTCGTGCCGACGGGCAACTTTGGCAATATTTTGGCCGCATATTATGCGAAGAAGATGGGACTGCCGGTCCATAAGTTGATCTGTGCCTCCAACGCGAACAATGTGCTGACGGAGTTCCTGCGCACCGGCGTGTATGACCGCAACCGCCAGTTCTTCACGACGATTTCGCCGTCCATGGATATCCTGGTATCCAGCAATCTGGAGCGCCTGCTGTATGACCTCACGGGGCGCGACAGCGAGCGCGTGGCGGGCTGGATGCAGCAGCTCTCCGAGACTGGACGGTATGAAGTAGAGCCGGAGATTCTGAAACAGTTGCAGGAGATCTTTTACGCGGGCTTCTGCGACGATGCACAGACATGCGGGGCCATTCATGAAATCTACAATATGTCCCACTATGTTTGCGACACGCATACAGCGGTGGCGATACAGGTGTACCGGCATTATCTGGCGGAAACCCAGGATACGAAAACGCCTACGGTTGTTGCTTCTACCGCAAATCCCTATAAATTCGCGACCAGCGTCCTGCTGTCGGTTGACCAAACGAAAGCAAGTGGCGACGACCTTGCCAATGTGCGCGCTTTGGAGGCGCTCACCGGAGCGCCCATCCCGCAGCCCATCGCCGCGCTGGAAGGAAAGCCGGTTCGCTTCACCCAATGCTGTACGCCGGACGGCATGAGCGATATGGTGCTCAGCGGGCTGGGCATCGCAAAGGAATAAAAGCTTCCGGCCTTCCATTTTTAGAAAGGACGATTACAATAGCCGTATTTGCAATTGCGGACCTGCATCTTTCCTTGGGCACGGATAAACCGATGGACGTCTTTGAAGGATGGCAGGACTACGTACAAAAACTGGAAAAGAATTGGCGCGCTGTCGTTTCTGAAGAGGACACCGTGGTGATCGCCGGGGACATCTCCTGGGCGATGCGCCTGGAAGAGACGGAGAAGGATTTTGCGTTTATCCACTCGCTGCCGGGAAAGAAATGGCTTTTGAAGGGGAACCACGATTATTGGTGGTCCACCCGGAAAAAGATCGATGCTTTCCTTGCGGAGAAGGGGTTTGACAGTATCGGCGTGATCCATAATTCAGCGGTGCTCGCGGACGGGATGGCGCTCTGCGGTACGCGCGGATGGCTTTATAACGCAGAGAGCGACGAGGACGTCAAGATCGTCAATCGCGAGGTTGGGCGGCTAAACGCCTCCATCGACGATGGGATCCGGCAGGGCGGCGACCCGGTGGTGTTCCTGCATTACCCTCCCGTATACGATGGGGCGGAATGCCGGGAGATTCTCGACGTCCTGGTCAAGCGGGGGATTAAGACCTGCTATTTTGGGCATATCCACGGAAGCCAAGCGGCGCGGCGTGCCATCACCGGCGAATATGCCGGGATTAAGATGGTGCTGATTTCCTGCGACCATCTGAAGTTTTTGCCTCTGCTGGTCCGAGGAGAATAAAAATTTTACACGGCAGGCCGAGAGAAAAGCGGAGAGGGGGAAGGAAAGCCCTTCCGCTCCGCGCAAGCGAGGCTTTTCCTTGCAAAAACCCGGAGCGATGGCCATCTCAGAGGCTGTTCGCAGGCTGGTGTTCGAGTGAAAAGGCAGGAGCGGTACTGGAAGAAAGGCTCTTCCGTCTCGCTGCGCGGCTTCTCTTTTCAGAAGGCCTTCGGGCGGTCCAGTGGCTGCCTTCGGCGTAGCCGTGAACATTTTTTGAATATTTTTACAATGGGTAGAATATCCTGAACTGTTGTGCTATAATAACTAAGATAATTTGCAATTTTGCAGGAGGAATAAAAATGGCTCTGAAATCAAGCAATAAGGTTGACACCAATCGCTATCAGCTGGAAGTTGAAATCGACGGCGAAACTTTTGAAAAAGCGGTGGATCAGGCATACCATAAGCAGAACAAGAAAATTGTGATCCCTGGCTTCCGCAAGGGAAAGGCTCCGCGCGCTTTTGTCGAGAAATATTATGGCCAAGAGGTTTTCTATGAGGATGCGATCAATGCGCTCTATCCGGACGCATTGGAAGAGGCTGTCAACGAAGCGAAGCTTGACATGATTGAAGATAAAATTGATTTTGACCTCGTTTCCGCCGGCAAGGACGGTCTTGTTTTCAAAGCGACCATCACCACCAAGCCGGAAGTGCAGATCGAGGGATATAAGGGCATTGAAGCGAAGAAGGCGAAAGTTGCCGTGACCGACGAAGCGGTTGACGCAGAAATCGCCAAGGTGCAGGACCGCAACTCCCGCATGGTGACGGTGGAAGACCGCGCTGCGCAGAACGGCGACATCGCTGTGATCGACTTTGAAGGATTTGTCGACGATGTCGCTTTCGAAGGCGGCAAGGCGGAAAACTTCAGCTTGACGCTCGGTTCCGGCCAGTTTATTCCGGGCTTTGAGGAGCAGATCGTTGACCATAAGACGGGCGAAGAGTTTGACATCAAGGTGACCTTCCCGGAGGATTACCAGGCCAAGGAACTCGCAGGAAAAGAAGCGGTGTTCAAGATCAAGCTGCATGAGATCAAGATGAAGGAACTGCCGGAAGTGGACGACGACTTTGTAAAAGACGTCAGCGATTTCGATACGCTCGACGAGTACAAGGCCGATGTGCGCAAGAAGTTGGAAGACGCAGCGGAAGCCCAGGCCAAGGACGGCGTGGAGAACCAGCTGATCGACAAGCTCGTGGAATTGGTCCAGGCGGAGATCCCGGAGGCAATGTATACGAACCGTATGAACGACGACGTCCGCGATTTCGCTTATCGTTTGCAGTCCCAGGGCCTGAACTTGAATACATACCTGCAGTACACGGGTATGAATATGGACGGACTGCGCCAGTCCTTCCGCCCGCAGGCAGAGCGCCAGGTCAAGGTTCGCCTTGCACTTGAAAAGATTGCACAGCTTGAGAACATCCAGCCGACCGACGAGGAGATCGAGGCGGAGTATGAGAAGCTGGCGAAGAACTATGAGCTCGACGTGGAGAAGGTCAAGTCCTTTATTCCGAAGGAGGAGCTTGTCAAGGACATCGCCGTGGAAAAGGCCATCCAGGTTGTGCGCGACAATGCAGTTGTGACCGAGGCCGACGAGGCGGAGGACGCCAAGGCAGAAGACGCGAAGGACGCGGAATAAGTTTGTTGTATAATCAGCGGAAAAGCGGCCAAAGCTCTGTACGTGTTTGTCACCGAGGGGGCGCAGGTCTCCGCTGCTGAAGCCGCCGTGCTTCCCACGCGGAACACGGCGGCAAGCCCTTTATAGATTTTCGCGTGGAGAATCGAGGATTCTACGATGATTTTTGGAAATAGCTATACCGATATGAGCTTGGTCCCCTACGTGGTGGAACAGACGAGCCGCGGAGAGCGCTCTTATGACATTTTCTCCCGCCTGCTCAACGACCGCATCATTATGCTGACGGAAGAAGTGAACGACACGACTTCCAGTTTGGTAGTTGCGCAGCTGCTCTACCTGGAAGGACAGGACCCAAGTAAGGATATTTCCCTCTATATCAACAGCCCCGGCGGTTCCGTGACTGCGGGCCTGGCCATCTATGACACCATGCAGTATATCAAATGCGATGTATCCACGATTTGCATGGGGATGGCGGCCAGCATGGGTGCATTTTTGCTGGCGGCGGGCGCCAAAGGCAAGCGCCTTGCGCTGCCCAACAGCGATATTATGATCCATCAGCCGAGCGGTGGCGCCCAGGGGCAAGCGACCGATATTCAGATTCATACGAACCATATCCTACAGACCAAAAAGCGCCTGAACCGCATCCTTTCTGAGCGCACTGGCCAGCCGCTGGAGGTAATCGAGCGCGATACGGAGCGCGATAATTTCATGACCGCGGAGCAGGCGATGGAATACGGCCTCATTGATAAGGTGATTGAACATCGTTGAGGGAAAGCGCTTCCTGTAGGAAACCTTTTGTGATTGAGATAGGTTGGTGATACGAATGCCCAATAACGACGACATCAAAGAGAGAGGCATTTGCTGCTCCTTTTGTGGAAAGCCGCAGAGCGAGGCGCGCCGGCTGATCGCCGGCCCCGGCGTTTATATCTGCGACGAATGCATCGAGCTGTGTATGTCCATCTTGGAGGACGAAAACAGTCTGAACACCCGTAAGAGCAGCTACAGCGAGACCTCTGCCGTGCTGCCAAAGCCGCAGGAAGTCAAAAAACAGCTTGACGAATATGTGATTGGGCAGGACGAGGCCAAGATTGCGCTGTCCGTGGCAGTCTATAACCACTATAAGCGCATTTACTACGGAAAAGACGATGTGGAGCTCACAAAGAGCAATGTGCTTTTGCTGGGACCCACGGGCGTTGGAAAGACACTTCTTGCACAGACACTGGCCAAGATTCTGGATGTGCCGTTTGCCATCGCGGATGCCACCACACTGACAGAGGCCGGTTACGTGGGCGAGGACGTGGAAAATATTCTGCTGCGTTTAATTCAGGCGGCGGACTACGACATTGAGCGCGCCGAACGCGGGATCATCTATATCGACGAGATCGATAAGATTGCCCGCAAGTCGGAGAACCCGTCGATCACCCGCGACGTGAGCGGCGAGGGTGTGCAGCAGGCTTTGCTGAAGATTTTGGAGGGAACGATCTCGAACGTGCCTCCGCAGGGCGGGCGCAAACATCCCCAGCAGGAGTTTTTGCAGATCGATACTTCCAACATCCTGTTTATCTGCGGCGGAGCCTTTGACGGATTGGAGAAGGTCGTGGAAAAGCGCACGGCTTCCTCTTCGATGGGATTTGGTGCGGATGTCCGCAGCAAGAAGGATTTGGATACCACAGCTTGGATGCAGGATGTCATTCCGCACGATCTGGTCAAATTTGGTTTGATCCCGGAGCTGGTGGGCCGTTTGCCGGTCATCGCTGCGCTGAATGGGCTGGATGAGGATTCGTTGGTGCGCATCCTCACAGAACCGCGGAATAGCCTGCTGAACCAGTATAAGAAGCTGTTCCAGCTCGACAAGGTGGAATTGGTATTCCAGCCGGAAGCACTGCGGGCAGTTGCACGCAAGACCATAGAGCGCAAGACCGGCGCACGCGGTCTGCGGAGCATTATGGAAGAGATCTTGACGCCGCTGATGTACGAGGTACCCACAGACTACACGGTGGAACAGGTAACCATTACGCCGGAAACGGTGGAGAAGGGCGAACCGCCTTTGCTCACCTATAATCCGGATCGCAAGCCTGTTAAGATCAAGATTACAACGTCGAGAAAACGCGGGAGAAAAGATACCGCGTGATGCGTATCCGCGAACGGCGGGGCGCAATCGATTTGAAGAACGATGGCTGTTGCAGCGGGGCGGCTGAAAAGCCCTCCGCCTTGCGGCAGCCATTTCTACTAGGAGCGTCCCCACTTGGATTTCAGGATTTTTGAAGCAAAAGGAGGGCGCCGCAGAAGAGCCAAAGGATCCCCGGATGCTTTTCCGGATGTCTTTGGGCACTTGGAGGGATTCACATGAGTACGATTGAATTGGCCAATAGGCGAGATGAGAATATGGTACTGCCCGTGTTGGCCCTGCGTGGACTGGTGGTCTTCCCAGGGATGATGCTGCAATTCGACGTAGGCAGAAAGAAGTCGATTCTGGCGCTATCCAAGGCCATGGACGAGAATCAATTGATTTTTCTCGTGGCGCAGAAGGATCTCGGAGAAAATGAGCCGAAGTTCCAGGACTTGTACCGCATCGGTGTGGTGGCGAAGATCAAACAGGTGGTGCGCCATCCGGAAGAGGGCGTGCGGGTCTTTGTAGAGGGCCTGTACCGGGCGGAATTGGAGAGCCTCCAGGAGAGCGAACCGTTCCTGCTGGGAGAGGTCCTGCCGGTTCGAACCCGTGCTTACCGCCGGACCCAGCGCAGTGAGGCGTTAATCCGCTTTACACAGACCCTTTTTGAGCAGTACCTGCAAAACTACAGCCGCGTCCCGCCGGATATTGTCGTCGGTGTGGTGCAAAAGAAGGATTGTGGGGAGCTTGCGGACTTTATCGCTGCCAATATCATGTTCGATTATGAACAGAAACAGCGCATTTTGGAGGAGCTCTCCCCGGTCAAACGCTTGAACAAGCTCGTGGAGATCTTGCAGCGTGAAGTGCAGGTCCTTGAGATCGAAAGCCAGATCAGCGAGAAGGCCAAGGAGCAGATCGATCAGAATCAGCGGGAATATTTCCTGCGCGAGCAGATGAAGGCGATTTCCTATGAGTTGGGAGAGGACGACAATCCGCAGGAGGAGGCTGACGAATTCCGCGACCGCATCGCAAAGCTCCAGCTTCCGGAATTGCAGGAGAAAAAGCTCCTGAAGGAGTGCGACCGCTTGGCAAAACTGCCGTATGGCTCGCATGAGGCAGGGGTGATCGTGGGCTATTTGGAGAATTGCCTGGAACTGCCTTGGAACACCACCAGCAAGGAGCACATTGACTTAGAAAAGGCGCGTAAAATTCTCGATCGCGACCATTATGGTTTGAAGAAAGTCAAGGAGCGCATCCTGGAGGTCTTAGCGGTTAAAAAGCTATCGCCGGATATCAGGGGGCAAATCATCTGCTTGGTTGGGCCTCCGGGCGTTGGCAAGACCTCCATTGCGCGTTCGATTGCAGAGGCTATTGGGCGCAAATATGTGCGCGTCTCCCTCGGCGGCGTGCGGGATGAATCCGACATCGTGGGCCACCGTAAGACGTATGTGGGCGCCATGCCGGGACGTATCATTTCGGCCATCAAGCAGGCGGGGACAAAGAACCCGCTGCTTTTGCTGGACGAGATTGACAAGCTCAGCCACGATTTCCGCGGTGACCCGGCCTCCGCGCTTTTGGAGGTTCTGGATTCCGAGCAAAACGCCACCTTTTACGATCATTATATCGATATGCCGTTTGATTTGAGCGATGTCATGTTTATCACAACGGCAAACGATTATAGCGCAATCCCAGAACCGCTGGCGGACCGTATGGACGTGATCACATTGGGAAGCTATATCCATGAGGAGAAATTCCAGATCGCGACTAAGCACTTGATTCCCAAGCAGTTTAAAAAGCACGGCATTTCCTCTAAGCAGGTTCGCATTCAGCCAGCCGCTGTACATGCGCTGATCGACGGTTATACCCGCGAAGCAGGCGTGCGCAATCTGGAAAGGCAGGTCGCCGCGCTGTGCCGCAAATGTGCGGTCAAGCTGGTGGAGGACGGCGAGGCGAAAATCACCATCGCTGCGAAGGATTTGGAGGGCCTTCTGGGACCTGCGAAGTTTAAGAACGACGATTTACACAAGACGGATGAAGTGGGCCTTGTCAACGGATTGGCCTGGACAAGCGTTGGCGGCGAGCTTTTGCCGATCGAGGTGGCGGTGATGGAGGGCACTGGGAAAATCGAATTGACGGGTTCCCTCGGCGATGTCATGAAAGAATCTGCGCGTACGGCCATCAGTTGCATCCGTACGCGTGCCTCCATGCTGGGAATCGACCACAATTTCCATGCAAAGTATGATATTCATATTCATGCGCCGGAGGGAGCGATCCCGAAGGATGGACCTTCCGCAGGCACCGCGATGGCGACGGCGATCACTTCGGCGCTATGCAATATTCCGATCCGCCACGATGTGGCGATGACAGGGGAGATTACCCTATTGGGCCGCGTATTGCCGATTGGAGGCCTCAAAGAGAAGACCATGGCGGCGTACCGCGCGGGTATTAAGACGGTCATCATTCCGTCGGACAACGTGCCGGACCTTGCTGAGGTGGACGACGTGGTCAAAAACAGCGTGCACTTCCTGCCGGTGCAGAAGGTGGACCAGGTTTTGGAGGCCGCGCTGGTGCGTATGCCGGAGCCGAAGCCGGAATCTGCACACACGCCCTCCGGCATCCTGCCCACTGCGGCGGGCCAAGCGGCGGCGACGGCGCCGCAGCTCCCGCAATAGGCGGGGGCGCCCTGGGAAACAGACCAGTAGAAAGGGGAAATCCCAATGAATTTCCAAAATGCCGCGTTTGAGTCCGCATCGGGCCGCGTGGAACAGCTCCCCCCCTCCAGCGTGCCGGAGATTGTGTTCTCCGGCCGCTCCAATGTGGGGAAAAGCTCGTTGATCAATAAATTGCTGAACCGCAAATCGCTGGCACGTGTCAGCGCGAAGCCGGGGAAGACAGGGACGGTCAATTTTTACCGCCTTCCAGAGTGCCGCCTGGTGGATCTGCCGGGTTACGGGTATGCGAAGGTTTCCGCCTCGGAAAAGCTGCGTTGGGCGGAGCTGGTGGAAGGATACCTAAATGCGGGCCGGAATATCCGGCTGGTGGTGCAGATTGTGGATTTTCGCCACATGCCGACCCAGGACGACCTGCATATGATCGACTTTTTGGTGCAGGCAGGCTTGCCGTTTTTGATCGCTGCAACAAAAAGTGACAAGCTCAACAAGACGCAGCGTACACAGCAGCTTGACGCCTATTGCACGCTGTTTGAAGAGTTGCCGGACACGCTCCTCATCCCCTTTTCCGCGGTAAACGGGGAGGGTGTTGAGGAGATGCGCAGGCAAATCGAGTTGGCCTGCATGGATTCTGTGCAGAATTCCTAAAAAATAGATTATTTTAATTGCTTCTCTAGGAAATATGTCGTTTGCCCCTTTACTTTTTTACTTTTATGTGCTAAAATTTTATCTTACTATAGTAGTTTCATAAATCGGAATTTACATCGCTTTTGTGAAAATGGGAGCGGCTTATTTTCGATGGGGTCCCTTGTCCGTGGGATTGCTATAAATATAATAGGGAAGTGATCTTTTTGAACTCCAAGATCAAAGATGAGAGTGTTGATTTCCTGTTTCAGGCGATTCTTTCCTTGAAAACAGTGGATGAATGCTACAATTTTTTTGAGGACCTTTGCACAGTGCCGGAGATCAAGGCAATGTCCCAGCGCCTGTTGGTGGCTCATATGTTGAGCACCAAGCGCGTCTACAGCGATATAGTGGCGGAAACGGGCGCTTCGACAGCGACCATCAGCCGCGTCAACCGCTCCCTCAACTACGGTTGCGACGGCTATGCCTTAGTCTTTGGACGTTTGGACGTAAAAGATGGGGAACATAAGGAAGAGGACAAATGAGTTACGCTTCCTTTGCACAGTACTACGACAGTTTGACACATAATGTGGAGTATGCGCGGCGGGCAGATTATCTCTGTACATTGCTTGCGCATCTGGGCCATGCGCCCGGTTTAACGCTCGACCTCGCTTGCGGGACCGGCAGTCTGACGGTGGAATTGGCAAAGCGGGGGATGGACATTTATGGAATCGACGGGTCTGCGGATATGCTCTCGGTTGCACGCCAAAAGGCGGCGGAGAGCGGCCTGGACCTGTTGTTTCTATGTCAAAAAATGCAAAAGCTCGATCTTTACGGCACAGTGGACACGGTGATCTGCGCCTTGGACAGCATCAACCATTTGACGCTGGAAAAGGATGTACAGACCGCCTTTGACCGTGTGTCCCTGTTTATGAATCCCGGCGGCTGGTTTCTCTTCGACGTCAATACGGTGTATAAGCACCGTCATGTATTGGCCGATAACATCTTTTTGTATGATACCGACGAGGTTTACTGTATTTGGCAAAACCATTACGAGGAAAAGAACGATCGGGTCAGCATCCAGCTGGATTTCTTCGGCCGGGAGGGGAACCTGTACCATAGAAGTGGGGAACACTTCTATGAGCGCGCCTATCCGCAGGAACAGCTTCTTCACATGCTGAATCAAGCGGGGTTTGACGTGGTGTACCGCTTTGCGGATCTCAGCTTGGAAGAGCCGGGCGAACAGGAAGAGCGTGTGGTGTTTGCCGCGCGCAAAAAGAAATAGGATGGTTTCGATTGTATGGATAGACTGATCAGATGTATCACATCGAATGGGGCAATTATGGCCTCGGCGGTGGACTCCACCGTTTTAGTTGCAACGGCACAGCAGGTGCATAACACCAGCCCTGTGGCGACTGCCGCACTTGGCCGCCTGTTGACGGGCGCATCCATCATGGGGGCGATGCTCAAAAAGGAGGACGCCTCCCTGACCTTAAAGATCAATGGTGGCGGCCCGCTGGGGTCGGTTGTGGCAATTGCGGATAGCCACGGAAATTGCCGTGGATGGGTGGAGCATCCTGAGGTGGACCTTCCACTCAAGCCGAATGGAAAGCTGGATGTGGGCGCTGCTGTGGGGCAGGATGGACTGCTGGGCGTGCTGCGCGATTTTGGTTCCGGGCAGCCTTATATCGGCCAGGTGGAGATCGTCTCCGGCGAGATTGCGGAGGATATTACGAACTACTATGCGACCAGCGAACAGATCCCGACTGTGTGTGCTCTGGGGGTGCTGGTGGACAAGGCCGATCACAAGCTATTGCTGGCGGGCGGTATGCTGGTGCAGGTGCTCCCGGGTGCGACGGATGCGGATATCACCCAATTGGAGCAGAATGTGGCGGTGTTGGAACCGGTGACCACCATGCTCGCGAAGGGGATGACCATCGAAGACATGTGCAGGGCGGTCCTCCAGGGCTTTGAGATGGAGATCCTTGACGAATCTCCCGTGGCCTATGCCTGTAATTGCAGCAAGGAACGCGTGGAGAACGCGCTGGCGACGCTCCGCCCAGAGGAGATCCGCACCTTGGCCTTGGAAGACGGATTTATGGAGGCCAAGTGCCAATACTGCAACCGCGCCTATCGCTTTTCTCAAGAGGAATTGGATAAACTTGCGGACAGTGTGGCGAAGAAATAAGGGATTCTGTAATTGCGTTTTATGGGAAAATAGCCGCCTTGCGGAGGCTTATAGCGGCATGGCGGCATCCCGAAAAAAACTAGAAAAAATTTGAAAAAAGGTATTGACTTTTGCAGGCTCTTATAGTATTATATAACACGTCGCTGATGAACAGCAGCGAACGAGAAGGGGGTATAGCTCAGCTGGTTAGAGCACCTGCCTTACAAGCAGGGGGTCATAGGTTCGAGTCCTATTGTCCCCACCAATATCCGGCTCGGTAGTTCAGCTGGTTAGAACGCTAGCCTGTCACGCTAGAGGTCGACGGTTCGATCCCGTTCCGAGTCGCCATATTTGCCTCTGTAGCTCAGTTGGTAGAGCAGGGGACTGAAAATCCCCGTGTCGATGGTTCGATTCCGTCCGGAGGCACCATTTATGCGAACGTAGCTCATCTGGTAGAGCGCCACCTTGCCAAGGTGGAGGTAGCGAGTTCGAGCCTCGTCGTTCGCTCCAACTTTTTGGCGTCATAGCCAAGTGGTAAGGCATGGGTCTGCAAAACCCTGATTCCCCAGTTCAAATCTGGGTGACGCCTCCAAAAATTTTATCCCTGCACCAGATCGGTTGCAGGGATTTTTTTGTTTATTTTTAATTGTTTCTATGTCATGCAATACAGAAGAACTATCGCTATTTTACAAAAAAATTAAAAATAATTGCGGAAAATGATTGACAAAGCGGTTGAAATACAGTATAATAATTTTCGTTGCAAACGAGACTCGGAGAGGTGTCCGAGTGGTTTAAGGAGCTGGTCTTGAAAACCAGTGACCTCGCAAGGGGCCAAGAGTTCGAATCTCTTCCTCTCCGCCACATTTCTCTCAAGTCACATATTTTTTGAAATTCACCAACATGGAGAAGTACCCAAGTGGTGAAGGGGCTCCCCTGCTAAGGGAGTAGGTCGGGTAACCGGCGCGAGGGTTCAAATCCCTCCTTCTCCGCCAGACTGAGTCTGGACGCAATTCGCGTTCCGGACTCAGTTTTTTTGTTAAGCTTTCTTCTCGCGCTTTGGGTGGGAATCTATTTTGTAACAGACAGCCAGACCTACGGTCAGAATTCGCGACCGCGTTTTTTTAAACTTTAAAGCTTTATGCCCGTGCTTGTAGCGGATATCTATTTCGTAATGGTCAGATAGAATCGATTACCGCATGAATGCTGAAAATCCAGTGTCCATGCGGTTTTTCTTTGTTTTGCGGTGTTGAAATTAGGCAATTAAGTTTGTTATCCATAGGTAAAGAACATGAGATTTCAAATAAAATGGAACACGGAATTTACTTTTTAAGAAGGCGATCAAAATCGTTGTTGGCCTCTTTTTTCGCTTTTGAGGATGACGGCCTTAATTTGTTGCAGTTTGCTACAGCTTCAGGATATAGATTGGGACATATGGTTCTTAGAAAATCAGAAGGGCTATTTCCCTTATCTACTCATTTATGCTATAATAAAACTCAATCCAGCCCTGTCTATTCCATACCGGCTAATAACAATGAGGTTTGTATGACCAACCTGCATAAATATGGCTCTAGCAAGTGCCTGAGCTACGATAGGCAAGGACTACAGAATTGCGAGACCACAGCCGTAAGGGTGTGCTACTTTTTTGCGGCCTTTTTCTAGCCCTGCGTCTCTCCGTCATAAAGACAGACAGGCGCAGGGTGCTTTTTTGTCCGGAGGTAACGCCATGTCACAGAATGATATTTCCCTGAGCTCCGGGAGATGTTGGAGACAGGTTCGTGGAGAACCGGTTGGATACGAATGATCCAAGCGGGGCCAGTCATTGGCTATGCAGGGAGATGATAAGGTTCTGGAACCCCCTGCTGACGTTAGAGAGAAATCCCGACAGTGATGGAAAACTATATGTGAACCGGTCGGTTTATTCCCAATCGGTTGGAACGTTGATAAAGAAGGTCGCTGCATACAACATTTAGAAGGCTACAGTGATAGACGGCATGGAAGGTACCCTTATAGACGATAAGGTTCTAGGGGACGAATGCTAAACCAGACGGTGAGCCTCTTCTATGGAAAATGGATAGGACGAGAGATGGAGGCCGTAGATATTGAGAATAAGAGCACCAGGACCCGTGCCCAGAATGTGGCCAAAGAACGGTTGCCGACTGCGAGACCTAGGAAGAGATAATGCGGAAATTTGCGGCGAAGGAACTCACTGGTCAGGAAGAGGATCGCGCACAGCTGCTGGGCTGGCTGATGGTTCAGGGTAGCATGTTCGGTGAATGCGACCTGGTGACCCAGAGCTATTATTGGCGCAGCGGTTGGGCCAAGATCCGGAAAAGTCCGCCCGCGGACCAAAGTGGAACTTGTGAAGCGCAGGCGTTGAAACTGGAAGGGCTGTGCAGAAGAAGCGTGTAGGATCTCATAGATAAACTTGGAGGATTAACCATGAAAAAACCTGTATTGGATCTCACTAGGATCAGCAAATATATGAGTTTAATTTTACGGCATAAACCGGAGGCCATCGGGATTGAATTGGATGCACACGGCTGGGCAAATGTAGACGCACTTCTAGCGGGCATCGGCAGGAAGTACGCCATTGACCGGGGCGTTCTAGAGGAAATCGTGAGGACGGATGGAAAGCAGCGGTATTCCTTTAATGCAGACAGGACAATGATCCGTGCGAATCAGGGCCATTCTATCCCGGTGGATGTGGAGCTTCCCACAGCCGAACCGCCGGAAACACTGTTCCACGGGACTGCTGAACGGTTTGCTGCTTCCATCGAGGCACAGGGGCTGCGCCCAAAGAGCCGCTTGTATGTGCATCTCTCCAGCAATGCGGAAACAGCGGAAGCGGTGGGCCGCCGGCATGGGGAGCCGGTCATCTACCAGGTGGAGGCCGGAAAAATGCACCGGGATGGGTATATCTTTTACTTGTCTGCCAATGGCGTGTGGCTGACGAAAACGGTTCCAGTTCCATATCTGAGAAGATTAGAGAGGTGAACACCCTATGCATAGCTTATGGCAATGGGATGCAACCGTTGGAATGCACGCCCTTTTTTCGCCAGATTTTCCGCATCGCTATGATGATATGGCTCGCAACAGGGTGATAAATCACGCCTACAATTTGGCCTCCTATATTCTGGAGAATAACAACCCCATCCAGGACAGGGCAAAACGGGAGATGGTGTAATAAACGGACGGATGGGCCGAGACATTCAATGGAAATGCCCGTACGAAAACGCCTTGGTCTAGTTGCCCCGTGAGGTGCTGGATGTTTGCATGGGCGAATATGCGTCCGGGGAAAGATCTTAAAATCATGTTAAGGATGTAGATATCGCGAAAGACGGGGATAGTCCAGTATCCCAGTAGGCGGATCATTCCATTGTACAATAACCGGCGCCACGGTTTCCTGGTGGAGGCAGGTGCCCACCTTTCTTTTATTGTTCAAAAAAGGCTGCAAGGGACGGAACCTGGTGAACAAGGCGTAATGGAAAAGAGGCGAGAGTTTGGATTTCCTATCCATCTATCTGGACATATGAGGATCAGCGTAGAGGAGAAAATGGCCATCGTCCGGTGGCAGCGATTACTGTGCCACAAAGGCGCTGGTTTATTTGATGGATTCCCTAGGCAAAAAGTTGCTGGATGGCGTTCCGGCGAAGTCTAGACGATCGCGTACGATTGTGAGGAAGAATGGAGCGCTAGACGCGCGCCTTGACATGCCCCGGAGAAGGAATGCTTTTGGCCATATCCTGTTGGGCGGGAAGATAGCGGCAGAACTGTGGACAGCTTTTCAGGAAAAGGCCCTTTCGCCCCTGGATCTAGGCAGGGGAGCGGCCCACGAAGATGGTAGGGAGAAGTTTGGCGGCTGTTCTCTTCCATTTGAAATAAATGCAGAGTGATATAAATTGCTGTATGAGAATATGATGAGTTATTGACCCAGAGGAAAACAATAGAGAGGAAATTATGATTCAAATTAAAGGGAAATACAACGAGGCAAAAATTTTTACAGATATAGTGGACAGCACATCTATCGCTCAAGTGCAAGAGTTGTGCAACCAGGAATTCACAGCGGGCAGCCGTATCCGTCTGATGCCAGATATTCACGCAGGGGCAGGCTGTACGATTGGCACCACGATGACTATTGCCGACAAGGTCGTTCCAAATCTGGTGGGAGTGGACATCGGATGCGGTATGGAGACCACCCGGATTCGGGAGGATCACATCGAGCTACAAAAGCTGGACAAGTTGATCTATGAGAAAATCCCCTCCGGCTTCTCCATCCGAGACAAGGCGCACCGCTACCTTAGCCAGATCGATTTGGGTGAGTTATACTGTATCCAGCATGTGGACCGCCTTCGGGCAGAAAAAAGCATCGGTACTTTAGGGGGCGGCAACCATTTTATTGAGGTGGATAAGGATGATGCAGGGAACCTCTATCTGGTGGTTCATTCTGGTAGCCGCCACTTGGGGGTGGAGGTGGCTAGTTACTATCAGGAAGCGGGCTACAAGATCCTCAACCGCACCGACGACGCCTCCATCGAGGCTCTCATCGCGCAGATGAAGGCGGAAGGCCGGGGAAAAGAGATCCAAAAAGAGCTGAAGAAGCGAAAAAATCTTAAACAGACCAATATCCCCAAAGCACTGGCGTATGTATCGGGAGAACTCTTTGACCAGTATATCCATGACATGAAGATCGTCCAACAGTTCGCCATGCTCAACCGACAGGCTATGGTGGACGAGATTGTAAAAGGCATGAAGCTCCATGTGGAGGAACAATTCACCACCATCCACAATTACATCGACACCGAGAACATGATTCTGCGGAAAGGGGCTGTTTCCGCCAAAGCGGGCGAACAGCTGCTAATCCCTATCAACATGCGGGACGGGAGCCTCCTTTGCGTGGGAAAGGGGAACGAGGACTGGAACTGCTCGGCCCCCCACGGTGCAGGACGGCTCATGAGCCGGGCGATGGCCAAGCAGTCTTTTACCGTGTCTGCATTCAAAAAGCAGATGGCAGAGATCTATACCACCTCGGTGAGTAAAGCCACTTTAGATGAATGCCCTATGGCCTATAAGGGAATGGAGGATATTCTGGGAAACATCGGCCCCACAGCGGAGGTGACGAAAATCATCCGGCCTATTTATAACTTTAAGGCCGGGGATGAGGATTAATGGATAAAGCAGGAGGAAGGGAAGATATCATAGGACTTGACATCTGTGCGGGTACCCTAACTCGGTGTTACGCACACAACTGGAAAACCGTTACTAAGCAGTGGGCAGAGGGAAATGGATATACCTTTCACAAGATCACACCAAATGGGGAATAGATTGACAATAAAGAAAAGGCGTCTCTGGCAGAGATTCAGAAAGGAGTGACGGACTGGAGCAAACAGCTCCTGGTTGCCCTTGCGCAACCGGTGCAAGCGCCCTACGTCCACTGGAAAGAGAGGCAATCAACCACCCGACTATACCGACAAACCGGGCTGGACGCCTCTGGCGCTATGTTAGAAGAGCACCAAGTCCCATCCTGTTGAACGATTCGTTGTTTCCCTGTGTTTTAAGCAGACCGCTATTTTGTGTGATAGCCTGGGGGAAATGCTGTTTTTTGCCTAACAAAAAGGAACAGGCGCCCCAGCCTTCTAACTGGGGTGCCTGTTTTGTCAGTTGTGAATAAATTTTATGAAGTTAGGGATTCCACCCACGCTTTGCCGTTCTCTGTGCCTATTTTGCCTTGTTCCAAAAACAGCATATCGCAAAGAAAGATGTTCATTGACCACTTTGCCCGCTATAGAGTGACAGCTTATACATCAACAGCTAAGTCGAGCTTGCTGAGTTTTTCCAATAGGATATCTTCTTCGGTCGGTGCGTCTGCTATCTCTTCAATCTGATGCCGGATATCCAACATTTTTTCATCTGTAGCATTGATTATTTCAGCGCACTCCTTGAGCTGCGATATGATTTCTGGTTGGTTCGGGATTTCTTGTTTGTATTTCAGCTGATGTTCTAGGCTGGCCCAAAAATCCATAGCAATGGTCCGGATCTGGACCTCTACTTTCATGTCTTTCTTTCGATCTGCAAAAAAGACGGGGATGCTAATAATAAGATGTAAGCTGCGGTAACCGTTGGGTTTTGGATGGGCAATATAATCCTTTTGGGCAATGAGCGTTACATCATCCTGGCGTAAAAATGCCTCTGCAATGGTATAAATATCATCGATATACGAACAGATCACCCGAATACCAGCGACATCGTTTACATTCTTTTCGATGCTCTCTAAAGAAAACGGGAAATTTTGCCGCTCCAACTTGTCCGTAATACTGGCGGTCCTCTTCAAGCGGGTGCTGATGGAGCTGATGGGGTTGCGTTGGTAACGGATTTTAAATTCTGTGTTTAGAACATCGAATTTTGTCCGTACCTCCTTGATGGCACAGGCATACATCATCATCAACTCTTTGTATTCCACAACGGTACCCATAAGCATTTTGGTTTGGGCCATCATTTGGCTGACGGTTGCATCCGCCCATGGTACCAAATCGGTGGATAGTACACCGCCCATTGCATCCTGTAGCAGGTGGTCCAAATCCTCGGGATGAAAAGTGGATACATCCTTCTTTTCCATGGATTTCACTCCTCACGTGCGAATTTCATGTATATAAAGATTATAATACAATTCCCCGCTGTATTTATAAATTCTTTGTGAAATATGGGACGCTTTTTAGAAAGGCATGTCGGGGAACAACTTATAACGGTCTATTTCCTGTATGTGTTGTCTGGCCACTGAGTCTCCAGAGAGTGGTTCAAAAGCGATTGTCCGTATCCTTTTGAGGATGGAAGCGGTGCTGGGGCCGGGAAAGTGCCCATATGAAAAGAGGCTGGACGGAGGGAACATCTCTCATCCAGCCTGTTTTTAGGATTCCAGAGTTGAAAGCTCTTCTACCAGCTTAAGAACCTGCGGGGCAAGCTTTTCCCGCTCTTTTTTGGTAACATGGATATACAGCGGATAGGCAAACGCAATAGCCGCAATTCCTAGAATTCCGATCAGGATGCCTGGGAAAAATAAGATATCCATCCAGACCATGCTACAACACATCCCTAATCCCAGAAACAGGCAGCCTACGATACCAAGGATGATGGAGAGCACTGTGCCTTTTTTTGTGGCACTTTGGTCTAGCCGGCGAAGCTGTGCCATTTTGTCCTCCCCTTGTTCCGGAGGAAGATATTTTTTTCGGATATTCTGGATTTCCTCCTGTTGTTTTGCCGAGTAGGTATAGTGAAAAGTATCTCTTTGATTTTCCATGTCAAACCGTCCTTTCAATTTGCAGAATGATACGCTCCTATCCGTTAAAAAGGAGCGGTAATGTATTTTTATTATGGGAGGAACCTATGAAAGGACCCGATTAGAAGGTTCCTGTTTCTTTTTCAGCTTCACTGTGAATATACTGCCTTTTCCTACCTCGCTGCTGACGGAAATATCCCCGCCGATGATCTCTATGACGCGCTTTACCAATGCAAGCCCCAAGCCGTTTCCTTGGGTTGCATGGGAAGTGTCCCCCTGATAGAATTTCTCGAAGATATGTTTTCCAATTTCCGGGGGAATACCACAGCCGGTGTCTGATACCTGGACAACCGCATAGCCATCTTCGGCTTTCAAAGAAAGGGATACCTTGCCATGAGGTTCTGTAAATTTAATCGCATTGGAAAATAGGTTATTCCAAACCAGGGCAAGCAACTCAGCGTCATTGTCCACCAGAATGTCTTCTTCTACATCCGCATGGATTTCTAAATCCTTTGCTTCCCACGCGCCCTCAAAAGAAAGCAGGCATTCACAAAGTTGTTCCCCTAGATCATACGTCTTTACGGATGGATAAATCTGTTGGTTTTCTAACTTGTTCAGTTTCAGAATATTCGTAATCAGGTTGGCAAGGCGGCGGGATGCATCGGTGATGGCCCTGGCGTATTCCATCCGCTTTTCTTCCGTCAGATTTGGCTGTTGGAGCATGGTACCATAGTTCTGTATGACAGCTAAGGGGGTCTTCAGCTCATGGGATACGTTGGCGATAAAATCGGTTCGCAAGGTTTCTGTTCCAGACAATTCCTTTGCCATTTGATTTAAGTAATCTGCAACAACGTCAAAACCATTTGTATAGCCAAACGTGTGAAAGGGTGGAATTCGTACAGAAAAGTCCCCTTTCATAATCTGTTCAGCTGCTTTCACAATTTTCTGTACCGGTTGGTCTACCATGAATTTTCGCCGGATGCCGTCGATCACCGTGCAGAGCAGGCTCAATCCAATCACATTTAGAAATGTTACTTTGGCAGCCTGTTCAATATGTTCCTTTGTAAAGGATAGACCAGTTGATCTTGTCATCATATTCAGGAACAGGGTCATGCAGCAGCTGATGACAAAAGCCATCAAGAGGAAGAACGTGATATAACGCCGGATAGCAAATAGCCAGCGGACGTTCCTGTTTTGCTTTCCTTTTTCGTTCATTTTAATACCGCCTTATATCCCAGCCCGTGGACTGTCACAATCTCAAAGTCGTTGCAGGCAGAAAATTTATCCCGCAGCTTAGTCATATACACATCCACTGTACGGGGACCGGAGGAAGAAGAACGATCCCAAAATTCGTCCATAAGCTGGGAGCGCGTAAAAGTCTTTTTGGGGTAGGATAACAGCTTATAAATAAGGTTGAATTCCCGGACTGTCAATGGAACCTCTTCGTCGTTCAGATAGGCGGTATGCTCCTCCGCATCTAAGGTAAGGTTGCCCACAATTAACTTTTTGCTGGTAGCGATTTTAGCCCGGCGTAAAAGGGCTTCTATCCGTAGGAGCAGCTCGTCTAGATCGATGGGTTTGACCATATAGTCGTCGATCCCCGCCTTGAAGCCCCGCTGCTTGGATGCAAAGTCATCCCTTGCTGTCATAAATAAGATCGGGATTTCCTGGTCAATCTCCCGTACGGTTTTGGCAAATTCAAACCCGTCTACTTCCGGCATCATGATGTCCGAGATAATCAGATCAAATAAAGTACCTCCATACATGGCGTCATAAGCTTCGTTGGCGCTCAAGCAACCCTCCGCTTTATAGCCATTTTGATTCAAATAAGAACAGACAGCCTTATTCAATTCCCGGTCGTCTTCCACAACCAATAGTTTAAACATCCATCAGACCTCCCCATGTTTTTTATGATAACATAGAGATGTTAAAGTTTTGTTTGCGTTTTGGGCTTTTTATAAAAATACAAAAAATTAAGGCCTGAACGCAGGGTGCGCTCAGGCCCGGAGTTTGGGGCGTCCTGTTTTAATGATGGGCAGACAAGGGGCTGTCAGAGAGCGCCCATCCTTCTACCACGCGGACGCCGATGGGGTCTGGATTGTCTTTAAAATGGACAAACTCCATGGTGTTCTGTAGGATTTCTTCTCCGGAGTCCAAATTCTTGACTTTGACCGTATAGCGGATAGCCGCCCAGTCATCGCGGATAATCATATTATCGAAGGCCCCAAGCTCCATGGTGTAGTGCTGGAAAAGTTGCCCCATCATGTCCTTGTATTGCTGCAGGGGCATGCGGTGGCCATATACATTGTAATGGGCGTCCGGCTCGTACAGGGTGTCGCACCATTGCAGCCACCCGCCATAGCCGCCATTCCAGGTTTTAAAGCCGTTTTCAAGACGGTCACGGATTGCATCTTCCATATTTCTGGATGGAGTGGATTGCTTCTTCACTTTTGGAGAGTGTTCCCTGGCTTCCTGTTCCTGGGCAAGGCGCTTTTTGGCATCTTCCACGGACTCTCCGTCTTTCGTAAGGAACTCATCGACAAATTTATCCGTGATCTTATTGAATCCGTTTACGACTCCCTCTTCCATCTTCATAAAACCGCCCACAACGCCGTTTTCAATTTTTTTGTATCCGCCGACTACGCCTTCGGCAATTTTTTCGTTAGCCTGAACCAGCTTGGATTTTGCCATAATGAATGCCTCCTTAATAGAATTATTTGTTATGTTTGCGAACAAAATACTTCCCTGCGATTGCTAGTCCTGCCAATGCTGTGACGCCAGCTGTGATCGAAAAAATCCATCTTGTCATAAGACTTCCTCCTTATTTCAAGCCCTTGACCACGGGAATGAGGCAGAGCAGTGCTATGATGCCGATTATACCAACGATGATACCGGGAATCATCATGCTCCAAACCATGGTCATGCACATGCCCACGCCAAGGACAATGGCCCCGAACACACCCAACAGGGTGGTGCCAATAGCCTTCCCATTGAAAACAATGGCGGGTTTGCCATCCATCTTCCGGCGGACAAGAATCATGACCAGCAGGATTACAGCGCCGATGATGCCGATGACAACGCCCGGTACCATTGCGCCCCATTCGGGTAATAGCGCCATACACATTCCCAGAGCAAATAGGATACCGCCTACCGTACTCATGATCAGGGTAATAAAATCTTTTTTCTTCATTTCAAACAGCCTCCACGAATCTTTATTTTGTGCTCCCGCACTTGATGTCTTTATAATAAAAGCGCTATGTTTGGGAATTGATTACGAATTGTTTTTGAGTTATTAAAAACTTTTTCTTCTAAAAGAAAAGGAGGCTTTTTCATAAAAAATGCGCCATATGATGGGCCGCGGGACCAAACTAAAGTAGCGATTGGTTTGCCCCAGGGTAACTGTAGCCCAGCACGGCAAGCGGAAGCAGCTGGCGCCGTAAGAATTAAAGAAAGCGGTGGAGGTCTACAGAAACGGCACGGTCCCAAAAAGAGATGGCTGGATCAACGGCCTCTGCCATTTTCCACCTGTTTACACGGGATTGGGTTCATATAAACAACGGGGCTTCAAACTGAAGCCCCGTTGTTCGTTCGGTACACGCCCGAAGGTTATATGCAGTTCTCATAAATCTTTGATTGCCTCTTAAAGGATAAGATATTTTTCGACTGGTCAAACGCCACGAACGCCGGGGGCTATTTCGGCAATTTTAGGATCTGCCCCGGATAGATCGTGGCGCTTGTCAGACCGTTCAGTTCCATAATTTCGGGATACCGGCTTCCAGAACCGAGCTGTGCCCGTGCGATCTTCCACAATGAGTCCCCTCGCTTCACCGTATAATTTACATAGGAGTCCCCTGGTTGGCTTCCTTCGGAACTTCCTGGGATTTGCAATTGCATCCCTTGAAAGATGGTGGTAGAGGTCAGACCGTTCAGTTCCATGATTTCCGGATACCGGCTCCCGTCCCCCAGATACCGTTCCGCAAGTTTCCAGAGCGAATCGCCAGCTTTTACTTCATAGAGAAACGTTTCCGAGGAGGGAACGGATGGGGTGGAAGAATCTGGAATTTGTTCTGGTGTAGGTTCTTGTTTTTCAAATGTGACATAGGACGAAGAGATATAACCAACTTGATCGTCAGAAAGCTGCACTTGATAAGCCCCATTGCCGGCCTCTTTCAGAACGGTAACCGCAGTACCACCGGAGAGCGTTGCGACGATTTTTCCCTTCAAGTTTTCATTTTTATAAATTGGCACGTTGATTTGATCTGCTTTGATCCAAGCATTTGAGTACGTCTCTTCCGAAGGAGAATCTGTAGAATCGCCAGTTGGCGGCGCAGGTAGCTCCACTATTGGAGGATCGGCCCCCAGCTCTTCGTCTGCCACATCTCCGTTTACCCAGTCTTCATAATGATCCCAAATGGAGATGTCTTCCTGTCCCAACGACCAAGCCCCGGCGCCCTTGAGGTTATATTTTTCAATCAGGTTTAACTTTTCCTGATAGGATTGGTCGGTTTCAAACCAAGCGACGTACCGGCCGGGCTGTAGCACAAAATCCCCGCCAACGGTATATTGGCCGCTGGATTCCGTAATGGTGAATTCTACTTTAGCTGATTGGCTGGCCTCATCGTAGGTTACGGTTGCATCGCAATTTTGAATGATCTCCTGGATGGTTTTTGTGCTGGCTCCTTTGCCGACAATCCGGTTGTCATCCAAACTCCAAACGCGGCCATAAAAGGGGACGCCCACAACAATTTTGTCTGGGGCCGTTTTACTGAGCGCATATTTGATAGAATTTTCCACAAAGTTAATGCTTGCAACGGGTCCTGCCTCACTGCCTTCATAGTGTTCGTCATAAGCCATAATCAAAAGATGGTCAGCATATTCAGCAAGTGCAGAATAATCGTAGGACCCATGCCAACCAACCTGCCAGTTGTTAGGATTGGCTGCAACTGCGACGGAAATCTCCTTATGGGCAGGGACTTTTTCCCGCAAAAGCCGGACAAATTCCGTGTATTGATCCCGTTGTTCGTGGGTGACATTTTCAATATCCACATTTACGCCATCTAGATTGTACTCTTCGATGTAATCCGCGATTTGCGTGGAAAGCGATTCTACGTTCTGTAGGGCGTTGATTCCTGCGGTACGGTTCCAGTGGTTGCTCAGAAATGGCACTACCTTGATCCCGCGATCGTGCATACTTTTAATGAAATAGGAACTCAAATAATTTAACTTTAAGCTTCCGTCCTCACGAATATTGAAGTAACTTGGAGAAACCGTGTCCAGTGCATTGTTAGTTTGATTAACATATTCAATCTGCTGGATGTCATTTCCTCGGTATAGATACCCCATGATATACCGGTCCGTTGTTGCAAGGGCCGATAAAAAAGAGGAAAAAGCTACTGTAGCTACCAGTACGCCGGAAACCAATACCTTTACACTTTTGATTTTTACCTTTTTGGCCTGTGATAAGATGGATTTTGTAATGGTTTTGGAATGGGATTTAATGCTCTTCTGTACATCTAATTCTTCTGCGAATTCGACATCGATTCCATTGTATTCAAGAATCAGGTCGTATGTCTCATCACTATTGGGTACGAGCTTGATACTTGGAGTCAACACAGCATTCACCTTGCCTTCCTGCTGGAAAATCGTTTCTACTAGTATGGATACATTCCTCAGAAATATCCAGGAAGCGCCACAGCATCGGCTGGAATTTTAGAGTTTTTACGTGGATCGGAGGCGGGCGTTGTTCCTATTTGAAGTACCTAAGAAAAAACCGGGGCTTCCAATTTTTTGAAGTGACCCCGAAAAGTTAGACAATATTTTTGAAGAAATTGCTCAAGCAACCGAAAGGGCTTGTTGTCTGTGAAG
>NZ_JADNJD010000050.1:0-1357 GCF_015554745.1 Anaeromassilibacillus sp. 1001302B_160321_C8
GATAAGGTACAATAAGTTTCGCAAATTGAAAAGAGGATAAAAGAAGACATGGTTTGCAGAACTCTGGTAGAATGAAGTTGCGACACACCATTCTGAAAGGAGAGAGCAAACCATGTCCGAGAAGATTGTACAACTAAACGAGGCCGTAATCAAGAACGAACTCAAGGAACTTGTGCGTGGGAGCGTAGAGGAAACTCTCAACGAGCTGCTGGAGACTGAGGCTCAAAAGCTGACCCAGGCGGCCCGGTACGAGCGTAATGAGCAGCGCCAGGGATACCGCAGCGGCCACTACAGCCGCAATCTTACCACCACTTCCGGGGATGTTACCCTCAAGGTACCCAAGCTCAAAGGGATCTCCTTCGAGACCGCCATCATTGAGCGGTATCGCCGCCGGGAGAGCAGCGTGGAGGAAGCCCTCATTGAGATGTACCTGGCAGGCGTGTCCGTCCGGCGCGTAGAGGATATTACCGAGGCTCTGTGGGGAAGCAAGGTGTCTCCGGCCACCATCAGCGAGCTGAATAAGAAAGCGTATGTCCACATTGAGGACTGGCGGAACCGCCCTCTGCAAGGTGGGCGCTATCCGTATGTCTATGTGGATGGGATCTACCTGCGCCGAAATTGGGGCGGAGAGTTTGAAAATGTGGCCATTCTGGTGGCGATTGCGGTAAATGAGGACGGATACCGTGAGGTTCTTGGTGCCGCCGAGGGCATGAAAGAGGACAAGGCCAGTTGGATCAGCTTCTTCCAGTGGCTCCGCAGCCGTGGCCTGGACGGAGTGAAACTCATTGTTGGCGACAAGTGTCTTGGTATGCTGGAGGCTGTGGGAGAAGTATTCCCCGAAGCCAAGTACCAGCGCTGCACCGTCCACTTTTACCGCAATGTGTTCTCTGTCACGCCTCGCTCCAAGGTGAAGCTGGTGGCAAAGATGCTCAAGGCAATCCACGCCCAGGAAAGCAAGAGGGCTGCCCGTGAGAAAGCCAAAGACGTGGTGGAGCAACTGCGATCTATGAAGCTGAAAGAGGCTGCCAAGAAGGTGGAGGATGGCATTGAGGAAACGCTGACTTACTGCGATTTTCCCAGCGAACACTGGACTCGCATCCGTACCAATAACGTCATTGAACGGCTGAACCGGGAGATCCGCCGCCGCACTCGTGTAGTGGGCAGTTTCCCGGACGGCAACTCCGCCCTCATGCTGGTCTGTGCCCGGCTGCGCCATGTAGCCGGTACCCAGTGGGGTAACAAGAAATACATGAACATGAAGCACCTGGAGGCTGCCGTTGAGGATGCCTCCATTGCTGGCTGACTTCTCTCATGCCAGGGCCTGCAAACCATTTTGCGAAAAATACTTGACACTACC
>NZ_JADNJD010000051.1:0-1325 GCF_015554745.1 Anaeromassilibacillus sp. 1001302B_160321_C8
GTTGATGACCTCTTCGTTGGAAAGGTTGCGGGCCGCCGCCGACATAATCGACTTCATGATCTCATCTGCGAGCTCATGGTTGCCTGCCTTCATCGCGCCTTCCATCAGGGTTGCTTCCCAGCCGGGCCATACGCCGCGGTTGTGATAAATCGCGCCGAACTGCTTGCCGCGCTTCTGCGGGTAAACGGTATTCGCGCCATACTTGACCAACGGATAGTTTTCCATCAGCCGTTCCGCCATCTCCGGCGTTGCGATGTCATAGTAAATCGCATAACCGGTTGCGATGACGTCGGTCTTCTCCGCCAGCACATTGCCCATGTACTCCGGATACTGCCACGACGCATAATAGCCGCCGTCTTCCACCCAGAAGTTCTCGTTGATGGCCTGCTTCAGGTCTTCAAAATGCTTGGCCCACTTTTCGGTCTCTGCCGGGTCTTTGCCCAGGATCTCGGAAGCCTGCTCCAACACCTTGAACGCCACCGCGTATTCGATGTTCGTCCCGCTTGCCTTCGACTCCATGATGTCCGAGAAATAGCCCTCGTCCATCCAGTCCGGATACGTCTTAGAGCGGTGGTCGAGGCCGGAGGTCTCGCCCTTAAACAGGCCCGTATTCGGGTCGTACGCAACATGCAGGTCCTTCTCAAGCGTATAGGCCGTTACATCGTAAATGGTCTCGAGGAATTCCGTATCGCCCGTGGCAAGATAGATCTCCCAGCCTGCCAGAGCCATGATGATGCGGTCCGTCGAGTTCGGATAGGAGCCGCCCGTGCCCGTGTCTTCCGTCCACTCCCGCGGGTCGCCCTGGATCTTCTGCAGCAGGCTGTTCCCGGACTGCTCCGGCAGCGCCCACGCCAGCGCATACTGGACGGACATCGCCGTGTCGCGCGTCCAAACCTTAGGCCAATTCGCGCCGGTGTAGAACACTTCGATCGGCTCGCCCGTGATGTGGCTGTTCTCCGTGAAGATGTTCTCCAGCACTTCCTGCATCGTCAGGTTGTAAAGCGCTTCGGAGATCGGCATATTTTCCGCCGTATACTGCGGCAGCTCCGAAATGTCTTCCGTCAAACGCCAGGTGCGGTTTTCATAGGAGGAATACAGCTCTTCGCCGTCCTCCGCCGTCATGGTATAGGCGCCATCGACAATCTTATCCGGATAGATATCATAGTCGAAACGGGTGCTGTTCAGCGTATAGTGCGCGCTGTACCAGCTATCCGGCGCTTCCGTCAGCTCCACGCGGCCTTCCTCGTCCTGGTTCTCCAGGGCGATGGACAATGCGTCGTCCGCCAGGCTGTTGATCTTGAAATATCCGTCCACGGTACGCAGGA
>NZ_JADNJD010000052.1:0-1274 GCF_015554745.1 Anaeromassilibacillus sp. 1001302B_160321_C8
TGAAGTGACCCCGAAAAGTTAGACAATATTTTTGAAGAAATTGCTCAAGCAACCGAAAGGGCTTGTTGTCTGTGAAGAGCAGGCGGCAAGCCCTTTAGTTTTATCTTGATTCTGCGGTTATTGTAGTAATCCAGATAGTCCACCAGTTCCTGCTTGAAGTGTTCCAGGGAATCGAATTTTTGCAGGTACAGCAACTCACTTTTGAGTAAACCAAAGAAATTCTCCATGACGGCATTGTCCAGGCAGTTGCCCTTACGGCTCATGCTCTGGCGAATCCCTTTCCTCCTGATCATGTGTTGGTATTTCTTGTGCTGATACTGCCAGCCTTGATCAGAATGGAGGATCAATCCTGTTCCATCGGGTATCGTCTCAAACGCCTTCTCCAGCATGGAAGTTATCATACCCAATACTGGCCGGTCAGAGATGGTATAGCTGACCAGATAACCGTTGTGCAAATCCAAAATGGGCGAGAGATACATCTTCTGTCCAAACAGACTGAACTCAGTTACATCGGTCACCCATTTCTGGTTTGGCTTTTCCGCATAGAAGTTCCGGTTTAGCAGATTAGGGGCAATTTTCCCCACTTCGCCCTTGTAAGAATGATATTTCTTGATTCTGACACGGCAAACCAGCCCCAACTCCTTCATAAGCCGCTGGACTGTCTTGTGGTTCATGGAAAATCCACGGTTATGTAACTCAGTTGTGATACGGCGGTATCCGTACCGTCCTTTGTTCTCTTGGTAAATCGCAACAATTTCTGCCTTGACTTCCTTGTATTTGTCCGGAACTATCATCCGCTTCAGATGGTAGTAGAAGGTCGCACGGGGAAGCTGAGCGATTGTGAGCAGAAGGTCCAGCGAGAATTCATGCCTCAGTTTTTGAACTACCTGCGCTTTTTGCGCTGGCGTCGCTCTTCTTCCAAAACCAAGGCTTGCAAGTTTTTTAAGTAAGCATTTTCTGCACGCAGACGCTGCACTTCGGCAAGCAAGTCCTCTTCTACTTTGCTGGGCAGCTTCTTCGGCCTGCCTGTGCTCTTCCGCCCGCGGCGTTCAACTGCAAGGCCTTCCGGGCCTTCTTCCAGATAGATCCGTTCCCAACTTTGAATGCGGTCATGTCCTTGGACTTCATAAATTCTGGCGGCCTCCTGATAGCTTAGTCCGTCCTGTATGACCGCCTCTACTACCTGCTTCTTGAATTCTGGTGTATAGCGTTTGTTTGGTATTCCTTTCGGCATAATAATGCACCCCACTTGTTATTCAGTATATCATACTGTC
>NZ_JADNJD010000007.1:0-110937 GCF_015554745.1 Anaeromassilibacillus sp. 1001302B_160321_C8
CTTCACAGACAACAAGCCCTTTCGGTTGCTTGAGCAATTTCTTCAAAAATATTGTCTAACTTTTCGGGGTCACTTCATGTTTGAGTACCGGGTATTTTTATTGTTTACCGAAAACCCCCGGCTGTGCCGGGGAGTTCACAAAAAGCTTTAGCGTTGCATAGGAAATAAAAACTCCTTTTGATACAATAAAGATGCGGTCTGCCAACTGCACTAAAGTATCAAAAGGAGGACAAAAGGCATGACGCCTAATGACAAGAATAGTTTAGCACATACAACATGAACTGCAAATATCACATAGTATTTGCGCCGAAGTATCGCAGAAAAATCTTTTACAAAGAAAACCGTGTGGAAATAGGGAAGATATTGAGAGAATTATGCAATTGGAAACAAGTGAAAATAGTAGAGGCGGAAGTGTGTCCGGATCATATCCACATGCTGGTGGAAATACCGCCTAAGATGAGTGTTTCCAGTTTCGTAGGTTTTCTCAAAGGGAAATTCATAAAAACCTTGGGAACCGCATGAAACCGGGGGTTTCGGCCCATGGAGCCAGCCGATTTACCACTCAATTACCACTTTTGCAAGACAGGACGGGCCTTGATATGCCAATCCAACCGGGAGCGAAAACCGCCGTACAGGATTTCCCATACGGCGGTTTCCTTTTATGAGCGCAGGGCATCGCGCGGGAGCGTGGTCAAGCCATCGTGGAATACCGGACCGAACGCAGCGAGGGAGGATATGCCGCGAAAGGGCTTGAACAAAGCGGAGCGCCACACTCGAAAGTGGAGGCAAGACGGGGCGTCTTTCCTCCTGCCCCACGGCGAGTGTGGGGTGCGGGGCGACGCCCCGCAGGAAAGTTTAGGGTTGCCGTCCGGCCCGCCCTTTTCAAAGGGCGAAGAGGACCTACCGCACGATGACGGCACATGTTGCTATCCAAACTGCTGTCATTGCTGTCATTGCCGTCACAGGTTCGGATGGTGGAAGCTCGGGAGATTCCTGTCCCCTGTAAGGGGAGGGGAACAGGGACGATGGTTCGGACGGAGCCAAGACAATCGAAACCAGCCGGGGTCGTTACGCCCGGAGAAGCCGGAGAACCCCCTGAACGCCATTTTTGAGGTCCGGTAAACCAAAGCGGATGTCGGGCATCCCTTTTATGCCATCCGCGATTCAGGGGTCTGTTGAGGACCTAGCTTCTGACGCCTCCCACCGGTGGTCGTACCCCTCAGCCGGGCGGGCCTCTTATATACCGTGCGAAAAATCTCCCGAGCGCGCCGGTGTCGCCGTCATCACCGTTACCAGCGGTGTGCTATGATGGCTATGTTTTTAGATTCGTTGACCCCGATGTTACCAGCATCGGGGTCTTTTCCTATTCACCGTCTCCCCGGCGTGTCCCGTTGGTTCCGGTGATTCCTGTGTATAATGATGAATCGCGGCGGATGTCGGCCATCCCAATTTTCGCCATCCGCCGCACCATCTTCCCCGGCCTTCCCCAGCGCCGGGGCTTTTTATGACCGGCGTGTCACATCCGTGTTTCCCGTATAATAGGGAGCGGGCGGAGGCTTGAGGTACAGCTCAAATACTCCTGGGTCTCAGCCCCTTCTCTCATGAAACTCACCCCCGAGGGTTTTCCACCTTCGGGGGATTTTTATGTCCACCATGAATCCGTTGAGTCCTTCGTTTCCTGTGGTATCCTTTTTGTCAGGCGGCGGTTGGAAGCGCATTCGTAACCCATAGATGCCGTCACACAGTCCAATCTCTGCCTGCGGCCCCGGTCTTCGGATCGGGGCCATTTTCATTCCCCATTGGCAGCAGACGCATTCCGCATCGTGTAGAGAATGAGGCTGCCGGGAAAGGAGGTGCCACGGGTAAGATGGAAGGGATACGGCAGCCCAATACGCCCGCCCCGGCGGGAGAAAGGAAGGAACAACATGGCACAGGATATGGGCGACGATATAGGAGAGCGGATTTTCCGACTTCTTGGACGCGCAGTCGGGTATGGAGTGCGCCGTTTCCTCGCGGACTACCAGAGAAATGCGGAGCAATGGACCCGGCAGCGGTTCATCGAAAACGGCATGGACCCGACCCAAGCACAGGCCCAAGCGCAGGCCGCAGCCGCCCGCGAGGCGGTCTGCGTGCCGTTCGGCGGCGCACAGGACGCGGCCCTGTTCGCACAGATGTGCCGTCAGGACGGCGTGTACGCCATGCCGCTCACGGACCCGCAGGGCAACGGTTTCCTTCAGTTCGCCGTGGCGGACCTCGACCGAATGCAGTCCAGCATTTCCCAGTTCGCACAGGAGGTGGCACGCCAGCATGAACAGTGGATCGGCGAAACGCTCCGCCAGCCGGTCAGCCCGGAGAAGCTGCCGCAGCTCAGGGAAATCCCCATCACGGATCGTCCCCGCACCGCGCCGAAGCAGGCTCCCGCACAGGAACACGCCGCGCAGGCGCAGGAGACCCCAAGCCGAACGCAGACCATCGCGGAGAAGGTGAAGGACGCCCGCGACCACTGCACCAACTTCGAGGACTTCCGCCAGCGGCTCGCCGAACAGGGCATCGGCGTCACCACCACCATGACGGGCGAACTCATGTTCTATGAGGCCCGCATGGGTGCGGACGGACAGCCTTTGCCCTTCGAGCACCGGCAGGACTGGTCCGTTGGGGCCGACACACTTCAGAAAAACTACGGCGTGGACGCCCGACAGGACTGGTTCACACGCAACCGGCCCACGGTATCGGACGGTTCGCTGGATCAGCGCGGAGAGACCCCGGACCTGAATCAGGGCATCCGCTCCCATGACGGCATGGACACGGATACGCGGACCACGCGCATGGAACGGGAGCAGAACGGCACGGATGTCCCGCCGTCTAAGGTCCGTGAGGAGAACAATCGCCCATACAGCCTCGATTCGGAGGCCAAGGCCGCAAGGGATGCCAGCAAACAGCTCGCCAAGGAGAGCGGTCAGGCGCAGGAGCACGTCACCGACATCTCGGACAAGCTCAACCCGGTCCGATAGGAGGCGGCACATGGCAAAGCACAGCGGCAACCCGGAGGTCAGCCGGAAGATGGGCGTCTCGGCGCTGGTCACCTTCCTGCTGTCCGTCCTCGGCTTCTACCTCGGCGACCGATACGGGGAGGCCATCGCCTCCCAGCCGGGTAACTTCTTTGACCACTGGGGGGACGCCTTCACCGGCATGTGGCCCCTCATCCTCGACCGTCCCCTGCATCTCGACCTGTCGGCCACATCCCTGCTCGTCGGTCTCGGCATGTTCTGCGTGGTGTGGCTGGTATGGCTGCGGTTCGTGGCTTTCATGGGCAACTACCGTGCGGGCGAGGAGAGCGGTTCGGCACGCTGGGGCACCCTCAAGGAGGGCAAGGCGTTCAAGGACCAGACCAACGAGGACAACAACCTGATCTTCACCCAGAACTACGGACTCGCCCTCTACCGGCCCAAATACAATCCCGAGCTGGACCGGAACCTGAACGTGCTGGTCATCGGCGGCTCCGGCTCCGGCAAGACGTTCAACTACGTCACCCCCAACATCATGCAGCTCAACGCCAACTACTTCATCACCGACCCCAAGGGCTATACTTGAAGAGGATAGAGAAAGGATGCGTCACACGAGATAAAAGTACATAACGAAGGGAGGTTAAAACCGTGGCAAAGAAAGAGGAAATCAAAATCACAGCGTTGTATGAGCGACTGTCCAGAGATGATGAACAGGTTGGAGAATCCAACAGTATCCAGAATCAGAAAATGTACCTTGAAGAATATGCCCGTCAGCATGGTATGAGAAATATCCGGCATTTTTCGGACGATGGGTACAGCGGTACGAACTTCAATCGTCCCGGCTTTAACGCCCTTCTGGAAGAAATTGAAGCAGGTCATGTGGCTGTCCTGATCGTAAAGGATTTAAGTCGTTTTGGCAGAAACTACCTGCAAGTCGGCTACTATACCGAGGTTGTTTTCCCGAAAAAGGGCATCCGGTTTATCGCCATCAATAACAGCGTGGACAGTGCCAACCCCTCAGACAATGACCTTACCCCGTTTTTGAATATCATGAACGAGTGGTATGCGAAAGATACCAGCAACAAAATCAAGGCGGTATTCAAAGCCCGGATGAAAAACGGCATGAGGTGCAGCGGCTCTATCCCCTATGGCTACAAGCGCACCAAAGAGGACAAGCAGCAGCTGCTCGTGGATGAACCGGCTGCCGAGGTTGTCAGGAAAATCTTCCGTCTGGCTTGTCAGGGTATTGGAGTGACTGCCATTGCCGAAATGCTGTCAGCGGAAAAGATACTGATACCGTCTGCTCATGCCGCCAGGTATTTTCCTGAAAATTGCAGACATAGCGAGGTTGCAGACCCCTACCGCTGGAGTGCAACCACCGTAGGGTACATTCTGGACAGGCAGGAATATCTGGGACATACAGTGCTGGGCAAATCCATCTGCGAGAATTTCAAAACGAAGCAGCGCAGAGCCGCCACAGCCGATGAACTGATGATTTTCCCCGATACCCATGAAGCCATTATTGAACAGGACACATGGGAGATTGCCCATAAACTGCGGTTGCAGAAGCGCCCGAAAGCAGCCAACGGAACCTATACCCACCGTCTGTCCGGCTTGATTTACTGTGCAGACTGCGGCGCAAGGATGAATTTTTGCAGCCCGGACAGGGTGAAAAGCGGGAAACGGTTTGATTCAGATTCAGCTTTTCAGTGCGGAAATTATCGGAATACTGCCGGTCAATGTGTATCCCATTTTGTCAAAACATCGGTTCTGGAAGCGGTAATTTTACAGGCAATCCAAGCGGTCAGCAAATATGCCCTTGAAAATGAAGCCGAGTTTGTTGCCCAGCTCAAAAGCATCTGGAATGAAAACCAGAGCAAAAACACAGACAGCGGACAGCGGGAACTGGAAGAAGCCAGAAAGCGCATGGCAGAGCTGGACACCATGATCCAAAACCTGTACGAAAGCTCCGTAAAAGGTGTGCTGCCGGAACGACAGGCGCAGCGCATGATCCAGCAGTACGATGAAGAACAAATCCTTCTGGAACGGCGGGTACAGGAGCTGGAAAGCCAGATTCAGCAGGAAACCGTAAAGAAAGCAGACACTGAGCGTTTTCTGGCACTGGTCAGAAAATACCGTGACTGCATAGAACTGACCGATTCCATGCTCTACTCTTTCATCGACCGGGTGGAAGTTCATGAAGCAACTGGTGGGCGCACCATCTACCGCCAGCAGAACATCGACATCCACTTTAATTTCATCGGCAGCTACTACCCACCTGTTGGAACTGTGTCCGAGGAAGAACGGATTGCCGCCATAGATGCGGAGCAAAAACGGAAAAAGCAGGAAAAAGGCAGACGAGCCAATGAACGCAGGAAACAGAAAATAGAAGCCCTGCGACTGGCAGCAGAAGCCGGTGATCCGGAAGCGATTGCCCAATATGAGCAGCATTTGAGCAAACTGCGGGAGCGAAACCAGAAGTACCGCCAGAAAATTCGGGAAGCCCGAGAAGCTGACCCGGAATATCTCCGGCAGTTGGGTGAAAAGGAGCGTATCCGTCAGGAAAAGCTGCTGGAAGCCGAGCGTAAGCGTATAGAACGAGCTACCCGGAAAAAGAAACTGTCACGAGCAGAGCTGAAAGAAAAAGCCAAAACTGACCCGGAAGCAGCCGAGCAATGGGCGGCAATGAAAGCCAAAGAAGCCGAAGCCCGGCAGCGCAAAAAGGAGCGTGAAGAAGCCCGGATAGCGTCAGACCCGGAGTATGCGGCTATGATGGCAGAGCGTAAGGCTGAATATACCCGCACACGGACAGCCAAACGCAAGGCTGAACACGATGCACTGGTTGAGCTTGCCAGGACTGACCCGGAAGCTGCCCGACAGCTGGCTGAAAAGCGGAAATACCAGAGCGAAGCAACCACAAAATCCCGTCAGAAAATGAAAGCGGCGGCAGATGCTGGTGATCCCGATGGAATCAGGCGTTATGAAGCCTACCTTGCCAAACGCAGGGAGGATTATCATAAAAAGAACCAAAGTAAGGAGGAAATATCCGCATGAAAGAGTTAAAACCGAGAATCCACGAAAACGGCATGGACTATGTGCTGGTGGGCGATTACTATGTGCCGGATTTGAAGCTGCCGGAGGAACACCGCCCCATTGGTCACTGGGGACGGCTGCACCAGTCCTATCTGAAACAGTTTCGCCCGATGGTTTACAGTGACCTGCTTTTGTCCGGCAAGCTCCACACTGTCCTTGCCGATCTGAACGAACAGGCAACGGATAGGCTGCACCTGATTATCCGCCAGATGGCAGAAGCCGAGGGTGTGACCGAAGCCATGAAAGCTGAAAATCAGATGTTGTGGGTGCAGTCCATGAACTCCATCCGCAGCCGGGCTGAGGAAATCATCAAGGCAGAGTTAATCTACTGCTGAAGGGAGGTGGTGTTATGATTTTGGAAGAGATGTACAGCGGGAGGTTTTATCCATGTGAAACAGTTGTCCCTACATCGGAAGTATACCGCAAGGCGGTCAAAGCCTGTGAAAAACTGATGGAGCAGTTGTCCCAGCGGCTCAGCAAAGAGGACTATGAGCTGGTGCAGGAACTCCGGGCGCAGACAGCAATCGCCCAATGTGAAGAAAGTGAAAGCCACTTCAAATACGGCTTTTCCGCTGGGCTGATTGTTCAGCATGAAGCCTATGAACAGGTCAATGGAGAGAAATAGCCATGTTTCTGATAAAGCTGTTGGCATTGCCGCTGTTGGCAGTTGTGACCCTGATTCAATGGGTGGCAATCTTCCTGACTTCCTTTTCTGCTATCATTTTTGACCTGCTGGCAGGAATGATCTTCATGATTACGCTTGCAGGGCTGCTGTTCGGTGTGTGTACCGGCATGGAAGCATTAAAAATGCTGGCAGTCAGCTTTGCAATCTTCATCATCCCCCAGATAGCGGAATGGCTGATTGAAAGAATTGTAGACTTAAACTACGGACTGCGTGATTTTATCAAGTCCTGACCCGACAATTTCATATCGTTCACAAAGCGACAGGTATTCCTATGGGAACTATCTGCCGCTTTTATTTTTATCAACTTCAAGGAGGACTATTTTATGAAAATGAGCATTGGTGAAAAGAAAATCCTGTTTGTCTTTGGCTGTCCCAACCGTGAAGCAACGGTGGATCGTCTGTATCAGGTGGCAGACCTGATTCCCGACCCTGCCGGAGGGAAAGTTGTGGAAGCTCTGGCTGACAAACTGGACAGCGAGGGCGTAGAAAAGTGGTATCGCTGCTTCTTCTACAATATGAAGCTGGAGATGGAAGCCTATTACCGGCACAAGGCTATTTTGAAGCGCATCGTGGGCGGCAGCATGGAGGTTGACAATGACAAGATTGACGAAGATTGAGAAAGAAACCATCATCCTGTTCAACGAGGGAGAAAGCACTGCCAGCATCTACACCTACAATGCCGGTCTAAAAAAGCGGCTGGCAGCGTTCAGCAAAAAGTATCCTGACCTGTGCCAGCTGGAAAAGCCGGAGTGTATGGGCGGCGTGTCCTATCTGATCGACAAGTCCCGGCTGTCCATCCGCTTGCAGCCCCCATACAGCGAGGAACGCAGGCAGAAAGCCAGCCAGTACGCCCGGCAAAATGGTTTCAGCGGCAAGACAAAGTAATGCAGCGATAAGGGTTGATTTACAGCAAAAAGCCGGGTGCAGACCCGGCTTTTTGTCTGGCTTTTTAGACGGAGCTATTCCCTATCCAGTACCATAGATAATGAAAGATTGTCCGATTTGGGAGCTGTTTTTCCAGTCGGAAGAAAGGAGGAAAACCAATGGGAAATTTATATGGTTATATCCGTGTCAGCACCAGGGAACAGAATGAGGACAGGCAGCTTCTTGCCCTGAAAGAGCTATCTATCCCGGAGAAAAATTTGTTTATAGATAAGCAGTCCGGCAAAGATTTTGAACGCCCGCAGTACCGGAAAATGGTACGGAAATTAAAAAAAGACGATCTGCTCTATATCAAGAGCATCGACCGTCTGGGGCGTAACTATTCTGAAATTCTGGAGCAATGGCGGATCCTGACTAAGGAAAAAGGCATTGACATTGTGGTGCTGGATATGCCCTTGCTGGATACCCGCCGGGGAAAAGACCTGATGGGTACATTTTTAAGTGATATTGTCCTGCAAGTGCTGTCTTTTGTGGCAGAAAACGAGCGCACCAATATCCGGCAGCGCCAGGCAGAAGGGATTGCCGCAGCCAAAGCGAGGGGTGTTCGTTTCGGCAGACCACCGAAGCCTTTGCCAGAAAACTTCCATCATGTGTACCAGCAATGGAAAAACGGCAAAATTACCGGTTCAGCTGCTGCAAAGCTGTGCGGGATGCCGCTTTCTACTTTCCGCTATCGTGCGGAGATTTACGAAAAAGCCAAGTTGTTGTGAGTAGGGATTTTTACAGGAAAGTCTACATTCCTGTAAACTGCATATTCCCTCTAATAAAAATTATTATACGCCAACAACAAGAAAAAATCCAGTGGTTTTGGCGAATTTTGGCACAATGACTACTGCCAATTTAGCAATTTGTACTGCTTGCAAAAAAGTAGACTTTCCCGTAAGGATAAAATTTAGGAGGGATTCTAATGGCATTTTGGGATAACCTTAGCCAAAAAGCCTCTGAAACCACCGCAAAAGCTATGCAAAAGGCAAAAGAAATGTCCGATATTGCAAAGCTGAATTCGATGATTTCTGAGGAAGAAACAAAAATCAATAACACATACTATCAAGTTGGCAAGCTTTATGTGACCATGCATCTGCAAGATCACGAAGAAGAATTTGCCGGTATGATTGCTTCACTTGTGGAAGCAGAAGAAAAGATTAAAAACTATCGCCAGCAGATTCAAGATATCAAAGGTATTGTTCGCTGTTCGAAGTGCGGTGCAGAAGTCCAATCAGGTGTTGCTTTTTGCAGCTCTTGCGGTGCTCCTATGCCAAAAGTCCAGCCTGTAAACATCGATGATATGGTGAGATGTGAAAGTTGTGGGGCTATGGTCAAAAAAGGAGTTCGCTTCTGTACCTCTTGTGGTAAGCCGATGGCTCAAATGACAGCGTCAGAAACAACGAGTATTCCTGTAGCAGAAAGCGAGGAACAAGACAGAGTTTGTCCGAGCTGTGGCGCAAAAATTGAAACTGGAGTTGCTTTTTGCACAGAGTGCGGAACGAAACTCTAAATGTCGAGAAGGAGGAGTGAACTATGGCGTTTTGCGGAAAATGCGGTGCCCCTTTGGATGAAGGAAAATTTTGTCCCAATTGCGGTGCCCCTGTCGAACCGGAGAAAAGTGAGTCTGGTGTTACTACTCTCTCTCGTCCACCCCGAAAAGCAGGATTATGGAAAAAAGTAGTATTAGGAGTTGCTGTACTTGCGGTCGCAATCTTTGTAGTAACACGATTTACTTCGATGTCTGATGAGCCGTGTGATTGGTGTGGGAATAGCCCGTCAGTTGCTTATAAGATGAGTGATGATTCATATTCCTATGTCTGCAAAGATTGCAGTAAAAAATGTGCTTGGTGTGGCGAGAAGGCAACAAAACACTATGAAAACCTGGCACATATGATGGTTTTTGTATGTGATGATTGTTATGAAGGGCTACAGTAATTTACATATAGGTTGGAGGAACGAGAAATGCATAAGGTTAAAAAATATTTAGTAAGCCTTTTAAGTGTTGTACTACTTATCGCTTCATTAGCGGGGTGTGGGTCTAAATCGCCTTCTGATTTAATTGTTGGTCGGTGGATTTTTGAAGAGGATTCTACTTCTGGTTTTGAATTTTTCTCGGATGGAGACGCAATTGGGTTCAATGGGGATGACTCTGATGAGGCTAATTGGAGTATTTCAGAGGACTCACTAAAGCTTTCTAATCCGTATGGGGACGATACATTATTGTTTAGTATAGAAGAGCTGACAGAAGACCGTCTGGTTCTCTCTATGGAAGGAACGGATCAGGAGTTGGTTTTGAATAAGGATAAAGAGTAAGGAAGGTTAAGAAAATGCAAAAAACAAGATTAGGTATTTCTGTGGGAATGCTGGGAGCAGCTATTTACCTGACAGGGCTGTTTAGCGGATATCTGGTTGCTGTACTTATCGCTGGCTATGTGTTGTTGTTTGAGGAAAATGGTTGGCTGAAAAGAAGTGCCGTAAAAGCGGTGTCTTTGATGGTATTCTTTTCTTTTATTACGGTACTGATCAATTTGATTCCGAATGCTATGGGTTGTATCGGTTATATTGCGGCTATGTTTGGCGGCAACTTCCATGTCGAATTTATCTCTAATTCAGGGAAAGGAGGGTCACATGGAAGAACTGGTCCGTATTGCCGCGAAACCCATCGCCTTTTTGGGTGCGACCGTCCTGTTCATCGGTCTCATCTATCTGGGCATCCAGCTCAAGGACGGGATGCGCGGAGGAGGCGGCGAACTGGCGAAGGCCATCGCCCTGATCGTATCGGGAGGGATCGTCACAGGCTTCGCCGCGCTCTACGGGTTCACAGGATTCTGAAACGACAACCCATTCACACAACAAGAAAGGAACAACCACCATGCTCGACAACGTAGTGCAGATGCTCACCCAAGGCGTCACCTTCCTCGGCGGCGTCCTCATCGTCTTCGGACTCATCAACCTCGGCATGACCATCAAGGACGGCATGCAGGGCGGCGGCGGACAGCTCGCCGGTGCCATCGCCATGATCGTGGGCGGTGCCATCGTCGTAGGCGCTGCCGTCTACTTCGGCTCCCTCGACACCTCGTGGACCGGCGCGGCCGCCATGACCGTCAACACATACACCGTGGCCCCCATGGATTCACAACTTGACGTGGCTGCGTCATCCTTCCACCTGATCGCCTGAAAGGGGGAAGCCCATGCTCTCCGTGACCGTACACAAGGACATCGCCGAGTACCAGCCGAAGGTCGTGGGCAAGATGACCGGGCGCACCCTCGTCTCCGTGGCGGGGGCGCTCGGCGTCAGCGTGCTCACCGGCGTCTACCTGTACTTCGTGCTGGGCCTGAACCCCGGCGACTACATGATGGTGATCTACGCGGTGAGCCTGCCGTTCTGGTGCTGCGGGTTCATCCGCCCCAAGGGGATGCCCTTCGAGAAGTTCGTCCCCTTGTGGCTCCGCGCCAAATTCACCGACGACCGCATCTTCTACACTCCCTCCATGACGCAGAGCGGGCTGGTACGTGACCCGGACATCCACATACAGAAGAAAGGAAGTATCTATGGAAAATATTACCGGAAGCAGGGAGAACTCAAGGGAATCGAGGCATATTCCCCCCGCGCAGGCCGGGTCATCGTATGAGGACGATCCCATGACCGCCAACTTCGACATCGACGAGTTCGTCCACGCCACCGGCGCGGGCGGCATCGACCCCCGGCCCGCATACAGCGATGCGGGGGCCATCGACGTGGACGCCCTCGGGCAGGTCGCCCCCCGGCGTGGGCGCACCGCCCACGGGCGCAAGCTCACCCGGAAGGAGAAGAAGGCCGCGAAACGCGACATCGCCCGACGGGAACGGGAGGCGAAGAATGCCGAGAAGAACGCCAAGCGCAGCTATAAGTCCATCAAGTCGCAGCTCAAGGACCGCGACAAGGAGCTGAGCGACAAGACCGAGGGCTTCCGCCGCAAGCGGGAGGCGGCGAAGACCGTCACCGACTACATCGGATACAACAGGATGTATCAGGACGGCATCTGCGAGGTGGAGGAGGGCCTGTTCTCCTCGTCCATCGCGTTCGACGACACCAGCTACCACAGCGTGCGCGACGAACAGCAGAAGGCCATGTTCTCCGCCCTGACCCGCCTGTACGACCAGTTCGGTGCGAACACCCTCGTGCAGATGAGCGTCGTCAACACGCCCCTTCTGCGGGAGGAGGTGGGCCACCGGAGGTTCTTCAACCCCAACGCCCAGTCCACGGATGCGGCCCGGCACGACGCCCAACTGTTCAACGACATCCTGAACGACAAGGTGAAGGAGGGCGTGAGCAACATCCGCCGCAACCGCTACCTGACCTATTCCGTGTCGGCGGACACGGCGGAGGACGCCGCCCGGCAGCTCTCCCGCATCGAAACGGAATCCAGCCGCATCCTGAACTCCATGGGGTCCAAGCCCCATCTGTTGAACGGCACCCAGCGGCTCAGGGTCATCCACAGCTTGTTGAACCCGTACAAGCCGTTCTACTTCGACTACCAGCGAGACATCTCCGCCCGCAGCGTGCAGACCACCAAGGACTGCATCGCGCCCACGCAGATCGACTTCAAGCCGGACGGCATGTACAACGACTGCTTCCAACTGGACAACGGCGTGTACGGGCAGGTACTCGTCATGAAGAAGTTCGGCTCGGAACTCTCCGACCGCGCTTTGGCGGACATCGTGGACCTGCCCATCCCCATGGAGGTCACATGGTACGTGCAGCCCATGGACAAGTCGAAGGCCATCAACTTCGTGCGCAGCCGCTCCGCGTGGATCGACAAGGAGATCATCGAGGAGCAGCGTTCGGCGGTGAACAAGGGGTACGATTTCAGCATCCTCCCGCAGGAGCTGAAATACTCCAAGGAGGAGACCGAGGACGTGCTGGACCACTTGCAGAACAAGAACCAGCGGCTCTACGTGTTCACCGGCCTCATCTACACCTACGCGCCCACCAAGGAACAGTTGGACCAGCAGGTGATGCGCATCATCTCGGTCGCCCGCCAGTCCTCCATCGAGGTGGACACCTACGACTACCGGCAGCGCCGTGGCCTGAACTCGATCCTCCCCTTGGGCCACAACCATGTTGAGATCAGCCGCATGTTCACCACCGCGCAGGTCGCCATCCTCGTGCCCTTCGCCACGCAGGAGCTGGACGACAAGGGCGGCAACTACTACGGACAGAACAAGCATTCGCGGAACCTCGTCATCTGCAACCGCAAGCGGCTGACCAGCCCCATGGGCTTCGTGTGCGGCAAGACCGGCTCGGGCAAGGGCATGTTCGTCAAGACCGAGATGACCGGCACCATCTTCACCAACCCCACGGACGAAATCTACGTCATCGACCGTGCGGGCGAATACACCGCCATCGCCGACCGGTACGGCGGCACCACCTACCATTTCGGCGTGGGTACCGGCACCTACCTGAACCCCTTCGACACGGTGAGCGTGGAACATCTGACCCGCAGCGAGCAGATCGCGTTCAAGATCGACGCCATGCTCGCGCAGGCGGGCGCGTCGGCTGCGGAATCCGGGCAGTCCCTCTCCGAGGTGGACCAGTCCATCATCCAGCGATGCGTGGAGCTGGCCTTCCAACGGGCGGACGAGCGCGGCGACGGGCTGCCGCCCACCTTGCAGGACTTCTACGACATCGCCCGAGAGCAGCCGGAGCATCTGGCACAGGTCATCGCCCTGCGGTACGAGCGGTTCGTCAAGGGGTCCATGGACTTCTTCAACCACCAGTCCAACGTGGATTTCAACAGCCGCATCGTGGACTTCAACCTGAAGGACCTGCCGGACTCCATGCTGGTGTTCGCCCTCATCAACGTGTGCGAGGCCGTGCGAAACCGCATGTACTTCAACGCCCGCAGGGGCGTGCGCACATGGCTGTACGTGGAGGAGATGCAGAGCATGTTCGCCTACCCGACCGTGCTCAACTACTTCAGCCGGTTCTCCAACGAGGGCCGAAAGTTCGGCCTGCTCCTGACCGGAATCACCCAGAACGCGGTGGCGATGCTCAACAACAGTGCGGCACGCAACATCGTGCTCAACGCCGACTTCCTCATGCTCCTGAAGCAGTCCCCTCTGGACCGCATGAAGTGGACGGAGCTGCTGAACCTGTCCGAGCAGGAGGAGGAGTGCATCGACGAGAGCGCGGAAGCGGGCGACGGCCTGCTGATCGCCGGGAACGCCCGCGTACCCATCCGTGGACGGTTCCCCTCCGGGAACGCGCTCTACGATCTGTGGAGCACCAACCCCAACGAAACCAAGGACAAGGACAGCGGGAAAGGCAAATGATCCCGGCGGCATCAGGCAGCCGGTAGGAAAGGACGGTGATCGTCGGTGAAGGCTTCGGATTTAGTCACCACCTCCGAACAGAAAGTGCTCGCGGGCGAAAGGCTCCTGTTCACGGAACAGACCGACGCGGTGAACACGGGCCTCGTGAACAGCGCCGACAAGAGCGGCAGCGTCCTGAAGGACCGCCAGCTTCCCACCGGCGGGCCGTCCTCCACAGGCCGCCGTCCTCCCATGGCCGACGGCCCACAGCCGCCCCGAGGCAGACGGGACCCCGCCGGGGGATGGAGGACCATATCCGACGGGCAGGCCAAGAACCCCAATGCGCCGGATGCCAGCCTGACGGCACAGACGCACCGCCACATGGCGGCAGCCATGGGCAAACGCACTGCGGCGACGGCAGCCGGGGCGGTTGTCCACAACACCTTGCAGGACACAGAACTGGACGGCGCGGACAACCTGTATTACGAGACGAAAGGTACGGTGTCCGGCGCAAAGGCCGTCTACCGGGCCATCCGTAAACGCTTGGGAGCCTCCCCGCAACCGACCGGAACACGCGCGGCGAGCCGTGGCGTGGACGGAGTGCTGCGTGACGGCCCGGCGAACAGCAGGAGAACCATACCCACACAGGGCAATCCCCTTGGCGGTCTGTCCGAGAAGAAATACCTGAAAAAGGCGGCGGACCCCGCCGCCGTGAAACGCAGGGCGCAGGCCGCAGGCTACGTCAAACGGCGCACCTATCAGGCGGCGGCAAAAAACGCGGCGGCAGCCGCGTCGAAGACAGCCGCCGCCCATTCCGCCACCACGGCGGGCCTCAAAGGGGCCGCAGGAGGAGGGCTGAAGGCGGTCGCGGGGGCATTCGGCGGGCTTCTGGCCCCCCTTCTGGGCATTCTTCTCGTCGTCGTGTTCATCGCCGTGCTGGGCGGGGCCTCCGGGTCCTCCACTCAGCAGCAGAATCAGGTCAGCCTGAACGGCTTGAGCGGTGTGCAGTTGGAGGTAGCCACGGCCCTCTCTCAAGCAGGCTACGGACCGGTGCAGATCGCCTCCATCATGGGCAACATCCAAGGCGAATCCGGCTGGGACCCCACCGTGGGAGACGCCTCCTCCGGGTACGGTCTGTACCAGTTCACCGGAAGCTCCTACACGGCCTTCGCCAACTGGTGCGACGCCAACGGCAAACAGAAGGATTCCGCTACAGCCCAGACCGAGTACATCGCCTCCAACCTGCAAGGCTTATGGGGCACCGCCCTCCATGAGAGCGGCTACTACGGGGCCATCACCGACTACGCCGGAAAGGACGTAAGCTACGAGGCATGGCAGTCCAGTACGGATGTGGGCTTTGCCACCTACGCTTTCATGGCCTGCTACGAACGGCCCCGCTCCGACGTGGCACCGTCCTCCTTCACCGAGGACCGACTGCCCGCAGCCCAGCAGTTCTACGCGCTGCTCACCGGCGGGGCGGGCGGCTTGGGCGAGGACTACGCCAACGCGGACGAGACCGGAAAAGCCATCGTCAACGCGGCCCTCGTCACCCCATGGCCCGGCGCGGACCTGTGCGCCACATGGGTCAGCCACGTCTACCAGCAGGCGGGACTCGGATACCCCACCGGCAACGGCAACTCCATCCTCGCCGGATACGCCACCTCCTCCGACTGGGCCAACATCAAGGTCGGGCAGATCATCTCCGCCCAGTACGGCAGCGGCTCCGCCGGGGCAATCTACGGGCACACCGGCATCTACATCGGAGATGGCAAGGTCATGGACAGCATCTCCTCCGGCATCCGCACCAGCTCACTAACGGACTGGATCGCGGAGAACGGGCGCGGCTGGGTCGTCTACGGCTGGCCGTGGTAAAGGAAAGGACAACCAACATGGACAAGTTCAAAAAAATCGTCACGGAACACCGGACGGCGGCCCTCATCTGCCTGTTCCTCCTCATCGTGTTCATCGGCGGCAGCGCCATGAGCGCCGTCAACGTGGCCCACCACCGCGCCGACATTGCCGCCCAGCAGCAACAGCAGGCGGAGGAGGAACAGAAAACTGACGAGGAAAAGCAGCAGGAAAAGGAGGAGGCCGACCCCGACCTCACCGACACGCAGCGCAAAGCCATCGACAACTACGACGATGACACCAAGGCGTTCATCGAAACGCTGTCCGCCTCCGTCTGGTCCGCCAACAACGGCACCGACACCCTGCAATTTACCGGACACACCTACACGGAAACCGTGAACGGTAAGGCCACCGAACACACCTACGCCGTCACCCGATTGGAGAAGGGCACCGACACGGCGGGTATGGAGATCGACACCGCCGTGTTCGAGACGGACACCGGCACCCATGTCATCCGCTACACCTGCCAGACAGGCACCGGCGAGGTGACGGACACCCTCAGCGCCACCCTGTCCAGCGGCACCGCCTTCCAACTGCAAGACACGGACTATGTACGGCAGAACCCCGTGCAGAACATCACCGTGGAAGGGTTGAACGACGAGATCACCGCCCTGCTGGGCGGCGCGGACACACTGACCAGCGAACTGAGCAAATGGTGTGCCGCCTACTATCCCACCGCCTCCACGGCATCGTGGACCGGCATCGCCACCATCGACTACAACGAGAACACCATCACCACCGCGTTCACCCTGACCATCGCGGATACCGCCCCCGGTTCCGGCACCGCAACCGTATCCGCAACCTACCACCGTGCGGACGGCACATACGAGTTCGGCCTGTGACCGGCGGACGCAAGAAAGGACACCCATGAATAACATCACCATCACGGAAACATCCGTATACGACAGGCGGCGCAGGTGGCTGCGCATGGCGGCGATAACCGCCGTCGCCATTGCCCTCGTCCTGCTGCTTCCCGTCACGGCCCACGCCGAGGAACCGGAATACCATTGGATCACCGACTTCGGCGGGAGTCTGCGGAAATTCATCTGCTCCATGATCCTCGGATGGGCCACATCGATCTTCAACGTCTACAACCAGCTCATCAACCACGTCGGCACGGAAGCCCTGCTCAGCGGTCCCTTCGATTCGCTGCTGGGCACCGATATGTACAACCTGACCAACAACATCTTCCAGACCGCCGTGATCCCCGTAGGCGAATCCATCCTCGCCCTGTTCATGCTCGTCCAACTGGTGAAGATCAGCCAGCGCATCGACGCCACCAGCACCCTGCCCGCTGTCAAGGAGATCGTCTTCCTCGCGGTCATCTACGTGCTGCTCCACTGGTTCATCAACAACAGCCTCGACATCATGCAGGCCATCTACGGGATCGTCAACGACGACATCATTCCCACCATCGGCTCGGTGGGGGACAGCACCGGCGAAGCGGGCGTGTTCAGCCTCGATGGCGTCACGCAGGACCAGTGGGACTCAATGAACATCGGAGATTGCTTCATGACCCTCATCATGTCCGTCATCTGCCTGCTCTTCGGTCTTGTAGCCTTCGTGCTCGGCTTCGCCATGTGCTACGTCCGCGCATGGCAAATCTACATCTACGCCGCGTTCTCCCCGATCCCCATTTCACTCCTCGGTTTCGAGGAAACCCGACAGATGGGCATAGGGTTCCTGAAGAACTTCGCGTCCGTCTGTCTGGCCGGGGCGATCCTGCTGTTCCTGTTCGTGGCCTACCCATTCGTGCTCGCGGGATCGGTGTCAAGCCTCAGCGCGGGCAATGACATCCTCTTCCTTATGACCACATCCAGCGCGGACAGCCTGATAAACCTTCTCAAAGGCGTCGCAATCAGCGTCGTCCTCATCTTCATGATCGTGAAATCCGGCGGCATCGCCAAGGAAATCCTCGGAAGCTGACATGCCCCGCCATGACCCCGGCGGGCATCCAGCCCGCCGGATACAATGGTGGTACCCGAAAGGGACCACGGAAAGGAGACCGTCATGGCAGCATACGAAACACCCGAACAGGCCGCGAATTTCCTCGCAGGCATCCATCTCGACATTCTGAACACCGGAAAGGGGGATTTCTCCCCGAACCATGTGAAATACACCTGCCAGCTCACCCCGAGGTATGGCGACCCCTTCACCACCGACTACCAGAGCAACCCCAGCGTGCACGGGGAACCCACCGTCACGCAGGTCGTGAGCAGCCTCCTCTCGGACTCCCGCATACGGGACGCCTACCGCGATGTGGACGATTTCGCCGATGACATGGGCTACCGCAAGCCCTCCGAGGCGATCCGCGCATGGGAGGGATGCAGGAAGGCGCAGGACTGGGTGCGCGACACCCTCAACCTCAGCAACGGCGAGGCCAACCAGCTCTCCGACACCCTCGATGAGTATGAGACCGAAGTGCAGGCGCAGGTCGAACAGCTTCAGGAGGAGCAGGCACGGCAGGACGCATACGAACATCCGCCCGTGGACCAGATGCTCTACGGCGGGCAGAAGTTCATCACCATCAAGGAGGCAATCGACAACCTCCTCGACCTCGGCGACTACGGCGAAGACGCCGTGGACTACGTGAACGGGGCCTCTTACATCGATGACGCGCTGCAAGAGGCGGCGGACGGCATGGTGGACATCTACTACCATGACCTGCTCCACTGGCTGCCAGACAACTACGAATGGCTGGAGGAGGCCGACGCGCAGGGCCTCTTGGAAGGCTGCAAGGGCGACCTCATGAAGATGACGCAGGCGGCGCAGTACGAATGCTACTCGCAGAATTTGTACGACCACAAGGCCGACATCCTCGCCGCCACCGTCCTCGCCCACCTGAAGGATCAGGGGGTCTACGCCATCTCGGAGGACATGGCCGACACCCTCATCGAAGGCATCCGCGACGCCTCCGACGGCATGAACCGGTTCAGCGACGCCACCGACCTTGCGGAGGAGACCATGAGCGATTCCCTCACCGAAGCCCTCGGCGACGAGGACGGGGAACTCTCCGCCGACATGGCGGACACGCTGCGGGATTCCGGCTACGACAGGCCGAACCCGTGCATGATGAGCGCCGAAGCCGTCCGGCTGGCGAACAAGGACGGGTACGATCAGGCGTTCCAGACCGCATGGCGCGACCTGCTCGCCGAACACCCCGAGGTCGGGGATGATTCCCTCACCCATGCGGCGGAGGAAAGCCGCGACTCCTCCACCCAACTCGCACAGAACCACGGCAATGACGCCCCCGCCCATGAGGACACGCGGGCGGAACTCTGACAATGGCGGGCAGGGCCACGGCCCCGCCCGCCCACTCGTATGAAAGGGGACCATCATGACGGAAACAACCATCTGGGACATCGAGGAACACCGCAAGGAACCACCCGGCATCCGCAACCTCTCATTCCGGGAATCATTCGACCATCTGGCCGACTACCTCGCCGGTTACAACATCCGGGAACCGCGCACGTTCGCCCCGGAGAACGGCGGGAACCCCCTCATGGCGCGCAGCGGCGATGAAATCTACGTGAGCGGCAGCTTCGACGGTATGTCGCTCGGCCCGGACTCGCCGCTGCACGGCTGCGAGATAACGAGCATCCGGGACGAGGACGGGCACCTCTTCATCACCGGCGACCGGAGCGGCGAAACCGTGGACATGGAGGTGCGACAGCTCACCAACAATGGTATGGACCATCTGAACGATCTCGCCCTCTCCACATATCGCTACGCTTGGATCAACCCCGTGGACAGCGCCTACCCCAAGGGGAACCCCATGCGAGACAGCGTGCTCGCCATGTGGGACGATCCGGCCATGACCGTCGCCCCAGAGTACGCGGCCCACTCCACCTACCTGCCGAAAGTGCGTGCCAGCAGAGAGCGCCTGACGGAACGGTCCATGAGCCTCAACGCGGAGGCGAAGGCGTCCCGCAGCGCCTCCGCCGCACTGGACAGCGGTCACAATGCGAATCCTCCGGAGCGCAGCACCACACAGCCCGAGCACCGATGAGCCGATGAAAGGAGACTATTATGACGACTGACGCCACCACCCCGCAGCCCAAGGAGCGGATCATCTTCGATGCCTACTCATACCTCGGGCAGGACGGCGAGGACATGGCCGTGGAAGACATCATGGAACGAGACGGCCTCACCGAGGAGGAGGTGCGTGAACAGTATTCGGAGGAGGAAATCTTCGACCGTGTAATGGAAATGCGGGAGACCGACTACGAGGAGGAAACCGACGCCCTGATCGGCTGGTTCGACGGACAGACCCCCGGATTCACGCCCGCGATCACCGACGAGAACAGCGATTGGTACGGGAACCCCGTCATCGTGTCCGGCAGCATCGGACGGTGGGACGGCACCCGCAGCGGGTTCACCGTATACGACAGCTTTAGGGACGCCATCGACACATCCCCATCCAGCTACGACGGGGACAACGTGTTCGCCGACTGCGAGATACAGAAAATCTGGGACGAGAACGGGCACCTGTTCCTCACCGGAGCGCACCACGACGGCAGCGTGAGCGTGGAACTCCGCCAGCTCACTAACAAAGGTATGGATGCCTACGAGGCTATCGAGGACGCCTTGGCAACTTGGACCACAGATCACTTCACGATAAACGGCAGGAGCTACAGCACCGGGGTCAAGTCCATCCTCCAAGCGATCCGCGACCTGTGGGACGACCCTGATCTTGCGGAAGTGCCCCGCTACATGGAGAAGGCTTTCGGCTGCCCCGCCGAGGAGTACGAGGAGCCGGAACACCCCAAGGAACAGGCGCAGGCATTCAGCCTCAGCGCGGAGGCCAAGAGCGCAAGGGACTCCTCCATGCAGCTCGCGCAGACCACCGGCAATACCGCCCCGATCCATGAGACCGCACGCTGACGAAGGAGAAGCAACATGAGCAACGACGAAGCATACGAACAACTGGCGCAGGACATGCGGACCATCTGCCAAGACCTGTCCGCCCATGTGGAAGGGATACCGCACACACGGGATTCCATCGACGCATTGCGGGAACTGGTGGACCGCATTCTCGACGCGAATCCCGATTCCGACCTCGGATATTACAAGGCGTACCCATCTTGGCTCGCCATCATACAGGCGGGGCACGGCCTCACCAGAGAGGACATCGCCGAAAAGGCACGGTACGGGGGCTGGGACCCCGACCGTGACGACTACATGCGCATCAACCGGGACGGCGACTGGGAGGGCCTTAGCCAAGAGCAGGCCGACGACCTCCTGTGGGACAACCGCAGGGAGATCATCGACGCCGTGGGACGGTTCGCCTCCCGGCTCGACCCGGACACCATCAAACATCTCACCGTGCTCACCTTCACGCCGCCCGAACACCTGTTGACCTTGGAGGACGTGCAGCAGCTCGTGCAGCGCGTCGATGACCGGCTGCGCCCCCGCCTCGACCCCGCCGATCTGTACGAGGGCGAGGACGTATACCGCATCGGCGACTGGGGGTACGTGCGTGCCGCCGACTACGAGCAGGCGTTCGAGGGCGAACCCGAATGGGCACGGAACATGTACATGTTGGACGGCAACGAACCCGACCGCGACGCCGAATGGGTCGAAACCTACAATGCTGGCGGCAACGCCGCGCTCAGCATGGCCCTCGACCGGCAGTTCGACGAGGACCGCGCCGATAACGTCTTCTACACCACGGCACCGGAGCCATACGAGCCGGTGCCTGAACACACCGCCGACGGCACGGTTTCCAAGGAGACAGCCGAAAGGCCGGAAACCGACGCATCCGGTCAGCCGCCGACCGAGGATGAGGTGCGACGCATGGCGGCGAGCATCGATCTGAGCGATCTGGACGTGGCACGCGAACAGTATCCTCTGGTATGTGAAGTCGCGCGTCATGGCGGCGGCACCCTCGACTTCGACATCATCCTCGATCTGCGCAGAGTCACCGGCATCCCTGATCTGAATTATGAGATGTATGCGTACATAGACGGCAAGTTCGACGATGACCTGTTGCAGATATGCGAGGACATCCTTGACGGCACCGACACCGAATCCCTGTCCCGCATCCAATCCTATATCCAAGCGGCGCAGCCCTCCGCATCGAAGGAACTGCTGATGGGCCTGAACCTGACCCTCAACGACGGGCAACACATCACCGCATGGACCAATGACGACCGCATCCCCATGGAACGGGTTCCGGACGGCTGGCACCGGTACGGCGTCCGCTTAGCCGACAGCCCATCCAGCTACGACTGCCCCTACGCGGACGTGAAGCCCGGCATCATGGTCAACCACGCCTTCGACTTCATCACCCGCACCGACCTGACTGACGCGATCAACCGCACCGACATCTGCCTGCAAGTCGATGCCTGCACCTACGACGGGCATTACGCCTACCTCCACGACAATCACACCTTGGAGGAGAATGTGCCCAGCCCTCGATACACGCCGCCAGACAAGGAGCAGGCCGTGAGCCTCAGCGGGGAGGCCAAGGCCAGCCGCGACGCCTCACAGGCCCTCGGCGGAACCTCCGCACCGGATGCCCCTGCACAGGAAACCCAACGATAACCACCATTTCAGAAAGGAGCCGTCACCATGGCGGAATACGACAACCAGATACCCCTCAAGCTCCAACTGCTGCGCATCGGACTCGGGGCCGGGCCTGACGCCCTCGGCATATTCACCTACCAGATCGAAGGGCACAACACCAACTACGCCGCCCCGTACTTCTGTATCGCCCCGGCCAATTACCGTCCGGACACCATGGATATTCTCGATTCAATGCAGGAGACCAAGGACGCCATTCTCTGCTACGGCACCCCGGACGACCTGCGGGAGATCATGGGCCTCACCCCACAGGGAGAACTGGATCAGGACATTTTGGAAAGCGACGACAGCGAGTACGTGAGCCTCGACGGAGGCTGGTATCTTGACGGGCAGCTCCTCAGCTTCGAGAAAATCCCACCGGCAGCATCGGATGCCCACGCCATCCTCACCAACGAACAGATCGACCTCATCCAAGACTGCTTCGACACCCAGCCGATCGGAGACTGCCTGCGGAAAGCCGAGGCCATCGCCAACGACCCGCGATACCATCAGACCGCAGTCCCCGACCGGAATCCGCTGCACGACCTCCTCACGGGCGGCTGGCGCGTCCACCTCGTACAGGAGGGCGAACATTACGGTGTGAACGGCAATCTCGTCTACGGGGACACCATCGGCAGCGGGGCACCCCACATCGGGGAGCGGATCAACGACTGCCAGCTCTACGGGCACGGCCTGCCCCTCGTGGAGTTCTACGACATGACGAAAGACACGGAACAGGGCGGCCAGTTCGTCAGCCGCTACTACATGAGCACCCTCCTCGGCATGGATGAATCCGGCACACCCCTGAGCGACATGCGGTCGTTCAGCCTTGACGGCGGCGTTCCATCATGGACCGTGGCAGGCACCGACCTGCAAAACGTGACCGACTGGCTCAACACCGCCAAGGAGACACTGCAACCCGCCGTCGGAGAGGAACCGACCCCCGCGCCCGGCCCCGAAGAGCCATCCACCTATGACTACCAGCTCCTCGACCGGTTGAAGTCCGACTGCGACTACTACCTCGGCGCGTGCGTGGACTTCGGCATGGACATGACGGCTGCCCAGAAGAACCTGTGGGCCGGAAACATCGAGGCACAGGTCTCCAAGATGCGGGAACTCTACGACAAGCTCCCCGAGAAACCGGACTGGCTCACCATGCAGGACATCGACCGGTACGAGCACGACATGCTCACCCAACGTGACGGCACAGCCGGGCAGAAGGAATCCGTGAGCCTCAGCGCCGAGGCCAAGAGCGCACGGGACTCCTCCCGCGCACTCGACGCCCACACGCCCGACGCCTCGACCCATGAAAACCAGCGATAGAGAAAGAAGGCCCCATCATGAAGGGAATGCTCATACCAACGGACGGCACGCCCCATGCCATCGACATCCAACAGGATGAGAACGGGTCCGCGCTCCACGACCTGCAACAGTTAGTGGGCGGATACATAGAACCGTTCGACGTGATCTTCGGGGAGAACATCTGCCTGTACGTGAACGAGGAGGGGCTGGGCAACTGCCCGCCCAACCGCGCCGTCTACGCCACCAAGAACATGGTGGAGGAAGGCTACCTCTCCCAGATGGACTACACCAGCGTTGTGAAGGAGGGCGAACTGTACACCATCCTGTGGGGTGACATCGTGGCCGTGGGTTTCGACCCGGAGACCGGCATGGACCGGGACCTGACCGACGCGGAGATCGCCCAAGTGGGCGAATACTTCACCAAGGTCTCCGCACCCGGCAGCGGCCTCGCCGAAGCCCTCGCCATCCAGCAGGGACGCCACAGGGAGGAACCCGCGCAGGAGCATGGTGTGAGCCTCAAGGATGAGGCTCACGCCTCCCGCGACGCCTCCAACGCGCTCGGCGGAGGCCAAACGCCGGACAATCCCCAGCACGGCATGGATGGGCGGTAAGAGGACAAACGAAAAGCCGGATACAATCATTCGGGCTGCGATCGCCCGATGAGGTATCCGGCCTTACCGGCGGTTTCCCGCCGCATCAAATATGCCAGAATACTGGCAAAACACAATCCTACAAAAATGTCTCACTATAAAAATATGATGATAGTAACCTACAAAGGAAGGAGATTTATGGAACAGACGATACTGAACCCGGTGGAGATCATCACCAATGCCGGTCTGGAACGGAACAGGCAGCGCCGGGCCAAGAGCCGGTGCGTCATCCTCCTCGATTTCGAGAGCGGGCGCGGCATCCTCTGTGATCTGGACAGGATTCGTTCATTGATGCACCAGACCCATACGCAGCATGAGATGTACCTGTTCAAGGAGATGGTGGGACGCCCGGTGGACCCCATGGCGCTGCACCCCATCCGCATCTTCATCGCGTCCCGTCCGGAGGGCAGGATGCACGGGACAAGGAGGGCGGCATGACCAAGGACCGTTCCATCATCCTGACCATCCGGGAATACGAGAACTCCGTGGACATGCCCGACGAGGAGCGCGTCACCTATCTGGACCCGCGAGGCGGCGTCCATCTGAAGGACGGGGACGACCGTTCACAGGAGTATACGGACTATGCGGAGGAGTGCGCGGAATATCTTAGGTTCGGCGATGAGGTGGATGATGTCACCTGCGGGGATTTCCCCCGCACCAGCGCAGTGAAGGTCTGCGATACGCCCCGACTGTACATAGAGGCCGGATTCGACCAGCTTCCCATGCTCTACACCCAGAAGCATCTTCTCAGGGCGATCCGTCCAAAAAGCGAGGATGACCCGCACCGTCACGGCCTGTCCGTCGCGCAGTTGAAGCGCCTGCCGGAACTGCTGGCCCACCCCGTGATGCTCTGCGACAGCCCGGCACGGGAGGACACGCTGCTCGCGCTGCTCCGCGCCGTCGATTGCGACAACCTTCCGATCATCGCGGCGATCCGCCCGAACGGGCCGGGGTATTACGAGCTGCGGGAGATCGAGACCAACTTCATCGTCACCGTGTACGGGAAGAACAATTTTTCGCGTTATTTCGACAACCTCATCACACCCGACAAGGTGATCTACTACAACGAGGAAAGAGGCCGCGATCTCAACGCGCTTGCGAAACTCCACTTGCTTCGGAGCCACGTTGTCGATCCCGGCCTCTGTAGCATTATTATACGCCGCCCGCAGTGCATAGTCAATATGGAATCCAAGAATCAATCCGCATACGGGCTGGATACCGAGACGAAGGACGCCCGGCAGGCCAGCGCGGAGCTTGGCAGCATGGGCGATGCCGGACGTGTACAGGACAAGGGGGAGCGCTGATGGCGGCCCCCATGATCGAGCAGTTCCCCAAGGGGAAGCTGAACAACTGCTGGCACTACATCGAACTGTGCAAATTCGTGCATCCCGAACTGACCGAAACCATCGACCGGCTGCGGGATACGCTCATCCGCTACACCCTCGTCAAACCATGGCCCCTGCCCCCGGACGGCGGGCCGGAATGCTTTCTCGTCCGGTTCCTCACCAAGGAGCAGAACGATTTCTTCTTCTACTACGGGCTGGCTACGGCCTCGAAGCGCGGATGAGCGAGGAGGAACTGCCGACGGAGCACTTCGATCTGGAAAAGGCGATCATCGATTGCCGCCTCGACTATGTACGACTGGGAAAGGTTTATCAAAATGGTGCATGGTGAGATACCGGCCTGCCGCACCTGCCCCTTCATGGAGCTGACTGGCAGGGCAAAGATGACGGCGAACAACCGGCATACGAAGGGAACACGGGGCGATTGCATGTGCAAGCACCCCGACGCGCTGGAAACATTCAATAGAGTATGTCCGCGCAGTCCCCGGCTGCCCGGCTTCATCGGCTTCACAGCGCCGGGCGAAAACGTCCCGCAAATCAAAACTTCCCCAAGATGGTGCCCTCTGCGCATCAAGAGCAAGGAGACAAGCCATGGATGAGGGCAGAAGTGACAATGGCAGCACCCAATTTTCGGAACACAGGAAGGACTAATCGATATGGGATACAAGTTGGTGATCGCGGAGAAGCCGATGCTGGGCCGGGACATCGCCCGCGCCATGTGCGGACGGAAGGTATCGGAGACCACCCCATTGCCCATCAGCGGCAACGGGTATACGGTGGTCGCCTTCGCCGGGCATCTGCTGGAACTGGTGGAACCGGAGCATGTGGACCGGAAGTGGGGCGAGCCGTGGAGCATCGACGCGCTGCCCATCCTCATCCCGGACTGGCCGAAACAGCCCGCCAAAGGCAAGGACGATCTGGTGGAACGCATCAGGGGCCTGCTGGCCGACGCGGACTGCGTGATCCACGCGGGCGACCCGGACGACGAAGGGCAGCTCATCGTGGACGAACTCTTGGACTATCTCGGCTACAAGGGCAAGGTGCTGCGCGTCTACGTGAACGACAACATCGAGAAGAACATCCAAAAGGCGTTCGAGCGGCTGGTCCCCAACGGGGAGTGCCGCAACGCGGGCAGGGCCGCCTACGCGCGGCAGATGGCGGACGCCTGCTTTGGCATGAACGAAACCCGGCTCGCCACCAAGCGGCTCGGCGGACGGTTCACCGTGGGCCGTGTGCAGACCCCCACCTTGGGCCTTGTGGTCAACCGGGACGAGGAGATCGAACACCATGTGTCCCGCAAATACTACGAGCTGACCGCCACGGGCGGCTGCGCGGACGCGCAGGAGCCTGTCACCTTCAAGTTCAAGCCCGGCAAGACACTGCTGGACGGTGAAACACGCCTGTTCGACCGGGAGCCATTGGACGCCCTCAAGGACAGGCTGGACGGCACCGACACGGGGTTCACCACCGTGCTCTCCGAGAAGGTGGAAAACCCGCCCCTGCCCTACAACCTGACGGTCCTCCTGTCCGACATGAGCCGCCGGTACGGATTCACCGCCGCAAAGACCCAGCAGATCACGCAGGATTTGCGCGACAGGTACAAGGCCATCACCTACAACCGCAGCGATTCCCAGTACCTCAAGGAGGAGCACCACGCGCAGGCCCCCACGGTGCTGGCGCAGGCCATGCGGAACCTCGGCGTCTCGTGGGAGCTGGACTACACCCTCCACTCCAAGGCGTTCAACGAGAAGAACGTCACCGCCCACCACGGCATCATCCCGCAGGAGGCCGACGCCCCAGTGGAGAAGATGACCAAGGATGAGGCCAAGGTGTACACGGCCATCGTGGAACGGTACGCCATGCAGTTCCTTCCCCCGGCCCGGTACGACGTGAGCACCAGCACCTTCACCACGGAGGAAGGCGGCTTCACCGCCGTGTGCAAGCGATTGAAGGACGCGGGCTTCAAGGCCACCTTCGGCCACGCAGGCGAGGAGAATGAGGAGGACGCGCCTACGGGGAACCCGTGGCTGGACGCGGGGGACCACACCCTCACCGGAATCTCCTGCACGGTGACGGAGAAGGAGACCACGCCGCCCAAACCGTACACGGAAGGCACCCTCATCGCCGACATGGCGTCCATCGCCAAGTACGTGAAGGACCCGGAGACCAAGGCCATCCTGAAACGGAAGGACGACGGCAAGAAGGGCGAGCACGGCGGCATCGGCACCACCGCCACCCGTGCGGAGATCATCGAAAAGCTCAAGCAGCGTGGTTTCCTCGACGAGACCGGCGGCAAGGTGCGTTCCTCCGAGAAGGCCCGCGCCTTCTACCGTCTGCTCCCGCCGGAGATTCGCGGCGCGGACGTGACCGCCCGCTGGTGGCTGATCCAGCAGGACATCGCCGACGGCAGGGCCGACGTGAACAGCTTGCAGGACAACGTGGTGAACGTGTTCCGCCAGCACATGGACACCGCCTACCAAGGCGCGTACATCAGCAGCGGCTCCCACCCCGTGGTGGGCAAGTGCCCGCTGTGCGGTCAGGACGTGGTGAAGACCGGCAGCATCTACGCCTGCTCCTCCAACAAGAACGAGAAGCAGGAGGACGGCACATGGAAGCAGATTTCCGGGTGCGGGTTCAAGCTCTTCGGATTCTGCGGAAAGAAGCTCTCCGAGAAGCAGGCGTCCGCTCTGCTCTCCGGAAAGCAGGTGCCGCTCAAGGGCTGCAAGTCCAAGGCGGGCAAGACCTTCGACTGCAAGATACGATTGAAGAAGGACGGGGACTTGGAACCCACGTTCGACAGCAAGCCCAAGGGCAAGTACAACAAGGCGAGGAGGTAACCCATGAAACAGGACGCAAACGCGGTGACGTTGGAATATGTGAACCGGTGGGGAGACCACCACACCCTCGCTCTTTACAGGGATTCCTATACCATGGGCGGAGGTTTCGCCATCTCCGCCCTCGATGCCACGGACCCGGCGGACAGTGAGTACCTGTCGCCGTGGAGCGACATCACCGTGAACATTCCCGACAACCCGGACGCCGCATGGTGGTGCGCCACGGAGGGCAACGTCATCATCGACACCAACAACAACTCGAAAGAGCTGGTGGATGCGCTCGTTGGAGCTGGGATCATCACCCTTACGGATCGCGTCTGCCATTCCGGCTACTGCACCTACCCGTTCGCCAAGGTCGCCCCGTGGGCGATGGAGGCCATGGGTACCTACGAGGAGACCATCGACCGGCTGACCGCCGACCGGCAGGCGGAACGTCAGCCGGACGCACCCACGCTCCGGGGCGCGGCGGAGCAGGCCCGACAGGCATCCGAACAACTCACGCAGGATACGCCGGGCATCAGTCCGGCACGGGAAAACAACAGATAGGAGGCAGCCATGCCGCAGGAAGACAGGATATATTCGACGGGCCGGGAGGCCATCGAATCACTCAGGGACGACTACCGGGACTTCAATGATGACCCGGACGAATCCTTCGAGGAGTTCGCCGGGGATGTCCTCGACATCTTCAACGCCGCGCCGGACGCGGTGTACTCCTACGATCCGCAGATCAGGCCGGGTTCCATCCAACGCCTGCCGGAGCCAAGCCGTGAGGAACTGCTGGGGTTGTGCAGCCTCGCCAGCACGCAGCTCATGAACAGGGCGCGGAACTGCGCGAACCCGCATGATATGGTGCGGTACGCGCTGGCCGCCGAATGGATCGAAAACGACAATGCGGAACTTGTTCCATTCCTCACACAGGAGGAGCGGAACCGCATCACCATCGAACTCGCCAAGAACAACCGCGCGGGCGCGTCCGGGGTGTTGGAGGACAGCGCGTTGGAGAACGTCGCCCATGCCCATGGCCCCGTGGCTGGGCCTGCCACGGACAGGCCGGAGGTGTTCTGCACGATCCAATGGGCAAGGGACGACATCGCAGGGGCCATCGAGGACGCCTGCGACCCGTCATACGACGTGGAACTCGACCGGCACGGCCCGCAGGGGGAGCAGGTGGAAGCCCTCATCGATCAGGTCATCGACGGGATCGGAAGCGATCTTCAGGACCGTTCCATCGCAATGGGATGGGAAGTGATCGCCCACTTCGTGCCGGATGAGGTCATTCAACGGGCGGCAGACCTCGCCGTCGAAATTGCCCCCGGTCACGAGGATGGCGATCTGGTCCGGGACTGGTACCTGAACGCCTACCCGGACGACGATCTGGGACAACAGATCAAGCCGGACATGACCTTCGATGCCGCCATGCAGGCCGTCTCCCTCGGCGGAGACTTCTATGATGCGTTGGGCGTCGGGGATTCCATCGTGCGCGAACGTGTCTTCTACCAGTTGGAAAACCGCACCGGCATCCCCTACAACACCATCTACGAGGCGTGGCTGGACGCGAAGCCGGTCCCCGGCTGGCATCCGGTACAGCCGCCGGAGCTTGCGCCCCATGTCCCGGAGGAGGCGCTGCATAAGCCGTTCCCGACCCGTCTCGCGGATGAGGCGGCTTCCTCCCGCACAGCCTCGGACATGCTGGCCGGTACCACCGGTCCCACCGTCGCCCCGCAGCAGGATCGGTGAACGGCAGCGGCAAGGACGCCGCTGCCCCGTGCTTGGGGATGCGCATACGTTTCGCGCATCCCCGGAAGCGGATGTTCCCGCGCAAAAAGGGAACAATTCACATTTTTGATCGACGGCATGCAGTTTCCGCAGCCGATTGTTACACCGGATTTTCCCTCATTCGAGGTTTTTCGTTTCTCCCTTCTCCCGAATATTCCGCCGTGCGGTACCTCGTACCGGCGCGGCTTCATATAGATCACTTCACAGCGTCGTGAAAACGGAAAGGAGACCACTATGGAACAGTTCAAGGCAAGAATCCACAGGCTCAGACAGGCGATCCCCCTCCAACGCATCCGGGCGGCCGCCATGGCGTTCCTGCTCATGCTGGGCAGCATGTTCGGCGTGTTCACACCGGTCATGCAGGCATACGCGGCGGAACCCACCATCACGGGCACCTGTCATATCGAGGTGGACGACCTCGGGGCCAACACCGGCGGATCGGCACCGTACACCACCTTCTTCGTGACCATGCCGGACGGGCAGACGTATCACGGGGAGTGCATCGACCACGGGAGCTACATCCCCTTGGCCGGGGACTACCCGTTCACCGGCACATGGAACGGCACAAGCTACGACATCATCGTGGAGAGCCGGTACTTCGCCGACGCCAGAGAGAATGTCTACCCGGAGGAGCGCCCCAACTTCGACCTGTACGGGCAGGGCTACACACAGCGCGTGGGCAATTTCACCTACATGCCCTACGGTCATGTGGGGATCGTCAAACAGAGCGCGGACCCGGCCATCACGGACGGGAACAGCCTGTACTCGCTGGCGGGCGCGGAGTTCACCGTCTACGGTCAGGACGGCGGCGTGCTGGGCGTCCTCACCACGGGGGAGGACGGCACCACAGGCACCTTGGAACTGCCCGCAGGCACCACCGTCACGATCCGCGAGACCAAGGCCCCGGAGGGCTTCTTCCCCGCAGCGGAGCAGACCGTCACCATCGCCGCGCAGGAGACCGCCACCGTCACGTTCACGGATGCTCCGGCCTACGAGCCTGCCGGGCTGATGGTCACCAAGCACGACGGGGAGAACGACCTGCCGCAGGGCGACGCCACGCTCGAAGGCGCGGAGTTCACCATCGAATACTACGACACCCTCGACTACGGCGATTATGACGCCCTCAAGGCGGCGGGCATCACGCCCCTGCGCACATGGGTCATCGCCACGGACGACGGCGGTCACGCTTCCCTCGATGACGCCCATCTGGTGTCCGGGGATGACCTGTACCGGAACGCCGACGGACAGGCCGTGCTCCCGCGCGGCACCCTCGTCATGTACGAATCCAAACCGTCGGAAGGTTATCTGCTCAACAGGGACTTCCTGAGCTTCCAGAAGATTCAGGAGCAGCCCATGGAGAACACCGTCACCTACCAGACGCCGGAGGCTCCGGAACAGGTGATCCGGGGCGGCGTGGAGGTCCACAAGCACGATTTGGAAAGCGACCTGAACACGCCTCTCGGCGGCGCATCCCTCGACGGCACCATGTTCGAGGTGCGCACCACCAGCGAGCAGCCGGTCATCGTGGACGGCCAAACCTACAGTAAAGGCGAGGTCGTGGCGACCCTCACCATCAAGGACGGGTACGCCGCCACAGGGACGGACGCCCTGCCCTACGGCTCCTACACGTTGCAGGAGACCCATGTTGGGGAAGGCTATCTCCTCACCGACACCACGGTCTACCCGTTCGCCATCCGGGAGAACGGCGTCCTCGTGAACCCCGTCACGGGGGACGGGCATGTCCATAATCAGGTCAAGCGCGCCGACTTCGGGTTCAGCAAGAAGACCGGCGACAGCGCCGACATCCTCGCCTGCGTGCCCTTCAAGCTCACCAGCCTGACCACGGGCGAAGCCCACGTCATCGTCACCGACGCCAACGGGTATTTCAACTCCGCGTCCTCGTGGAACCCCCACACGCAGAACACCAACGGCAACGACTGGGCGCTGGGTGAAACCGGGACCATCGACAGCGTTCTGCTCGATCCCACCGCAGGCGTCTGGTTCGGCCTCACCACCGAGAACACCATGGTCGAAACGAACGACGGCCTCGGCGCACTGCCCTATGACACCTACCGCATCGAGGAGCTGCGCTGCACCGCGAACGAGGGCTACCGGCTCGTGGACACTACCGTCACCATCACCCGTGACGGCGTGGTGTACGACTACGGCACCCTCGACGACCAGCCCCAGCCCAACGTCTCCATCACCACCAACGCCTACGATCCCGCAGACGGGGACAACACCATCATGGCCGGGAACGTGGAGATCGCCGACAAGGTGACCTACACCGGCCTCACCGCAGGCGAAACCTACCGGCTCGCCGCCACCATCGTGGACGCGGAGACCGGTGAACCCGTCACCGTGGACGGCCAGACCGTCACCGCCATCAACGAGTTCACCACACAGGCTGCGGACGGTTATGAGATCGTGGAAACAACCCTGCCCACCACCGGCTTGGGCGGCAGGACCGTTACCGTGTTCGAGGAGCTGTACCGCGTGAGCGACGGCACCCTCATCGCGGAGCACAAGGACAAGGACGACGTGGACCAGCAGCTCCGCGTCATCGCCCCGCAGATCGGCACCACCGCCACGGACGGCGCGGACGGCGACAAGACCGTGACCGCCGACGTGGAGGCCACCATCGTGGATACGGTGGAGTATACGAATCTCATCCCCGGCGAGGAATACACGCTCACCGGCACCATCCATGTGAAGCGCACGAACGAGGACGGCAGCGTGACGGAAGAGAGCCTGCTGGACGGGAACGGCGATCCCATCACCGCCGAGACCACGTTCACGCCGGACTCCCCGGACGGTTCCGTGGAAGCCGTCTTCACCTTTGACGCCACAAACCTCTTGGACGGCACCGAACTGGTGGCGTTCGAGACACTGAGCCATGACGGCGTGGAGGTCGCGGCCCATGCGGACATCACCGACAAGGGTCAGACCGTCACCGTGGAAAACCCCAAACCGGCAATCGGCACCACCGCCACGGACGGTACGGATGGCGATAAGACCGTGACCGCCGATATGGAGGCCACCATCGTGGATACGGTGGAGTATACGAATCTCATCCCCGGCGAGGAATACACGCTCACCGGCGCGCTCTATGTGAAGCATGTGGACGAAGGCGGCAATGTCACCGAGGAGCCTCTGCTGGATGCGGACGGGAACCCCGTCTCCGCCAAGACCACCTTCACTCCGGAGACCGCCAGCGGCAGCGTGGAAGTGACGTTCACGTTCGACGCCTCCGCCATTGCCGACGGTACGGAGCTGGTGGCGTTCGAGACCCTGTTCCACAACGGCGAGGTGATCGCGGTCCACGCGGACATCACCGACAAGGGCCAGACCGTCACCGTGGAGCACCCGGAGGAACCGGAGACTCCCGACACCCCCGAACAGCCCGAACCGGAGCAGCCCACCCCCGAACCGGACAAGCCGCAGGGGACCACCTACGGCAAGACCGGCGTGAGCACCATGCCCATCGTGGCCGGGATCGTCCTGCTGATCGTGGCGGCGGGCGGCACCACCTTCTGCGCGCACCGGCTGCACCGCAAAGACGGGAGCGACGGCCATGACGAATAAGACGAAATCCCGCATCCTGTTGGGCATGAGTGTGGGCTTCGCACTCATGGCGGCAATCCTGTGCTGGCTCCTCCACTCTTGGGGAGGAGCGGCACAAACGCCGCCCTCGCCCAGAATACTGTCCCCCACACAGGGGGACACGGCAGACCCTTCCCTGACCATAACCTCCGACGCATCCTCCTCCACGGGGGAGGATGATGCCAGCGAGGCGGCGGATGATGGGTTCCCCACAGTGGACTGGGCCTACTGGCAGGGCGTCAACCCAGATGTCATCGGGTGGATCACCGTGCCGGGCACCACCATCAATTCCCCCATCGTGCAGGCACCCACGGACGACCCGGACTTCTATCTCAGCCACGACGTGTACGGGAACTACAACATCTACGGAGCCATATATCTCGACGCGGAATGCGTCGAAGCAGGGCTGGACAGCCGCAACGCGGTCATTCTCGGCCACCATTCTGGAAATCTGGAAGCCGCGCCCTTCGGCGTCATCCAAGAGTACGCGGACGAAACCTTCGCCGCCGGGCACGCCACAATCCTTCTTCAGACTCCGGAGTGGAAACGGGCCTACGAGGTGCGGTTCGCGCAGATCGTCAACGGTCTGGAACCATCCAAGAGAACCGTCTTCCACAATGATGAGGATTTCCGCATGTGGTACGACGCGATGCGGGTGGACGCCGCCATGACGCTGGACGGCACCACGGAGCCGGAACAGGCCGTCTCCCTTGTAAGCTGCTCCTACTATGTCCACCCGGAGAACGAGCGCACCGTCGTGGTGGCAAGCGAAAGCGGTGGAGACCAAATGGTACCCTGATAGAGGTATCTGCAATGGACAGAAAGGAAACCAACATGACACAACCAAACGCATGGCAGGCCCCTCAACAGCCGCCAGCCACTCCGGCGCCGCCGCAGGCGGACGACACCCTGCCGGTGACGGGATGCTCCTTCAAGGACGCCATCATCCGGTACTGGAAAGGCTATGTGCGGTTCAGCGGACGCGCCTCCCGTAGCGAATACTGGTGGGCGATGCTGTTCACCTTCCTCGTGTGGCTCGTCCTGAGCCTGTTCGACCAGTCGGACAGCGGCTTGGGCGCTCTGTTCTCCCTGTTGAGCGCCTGCTGGGGACTCGCCACCATCCTACCGACCATCGCCATCTCATGGCGTCGCCTCCATGACGCGGACAAGCCCGGCACGTTCATGTTCATCGTGTACGGTCTGTACCTTATCGGGTACATCATGTTCTTCTTCGGCCTGTTCGGTGCCATCGGAGGGGCCATCACCGGCCTGTCCAACGGGGACGCCAGCCTCCTGAGCGGCGCACTGGGCATGGGGTCCATAGGCCTCATCCTCATCGTGGCGGGCTTCATCACGAACATCGTGTTCATGTGCCTGCCGTCCAACCCGGATGGCGCACGCTTCGACTGAAACGGTACAATAGAAACCACGCGGGCGGCAATGGATCGCCGCCCGCCCCATGGAAAGGACAAGTGATCGAAATGGCGGAACAGAGCAACCAGCAGAACGGGTTCGCCCATGTGAAGATACCGGCGGCGTTCCTGCACCCCCACACCATCACCACGGAGGACGGGCGCACCTTCGACAAGGCGTTCGTCCACATCCCGCCGGGCACGAAGGTCAACGGCGTTGACCTGTCCGGCTACTCCTGCGACGTGTTCGTGTCGGACTACATGCGCCAGCAGATGCTCTCCGGGGAACGGGCGCAGGTCACGCTCTCCTTCAAGGCGGACGAGCCGGTGCCCGTGTGGACCGGCAGCCGGGACGACGCGGATCATCCGTACAAGCGTTTCGAGGTGAACCCGTGGGCGCTGGCGAAGGGCATCAAGGAGCAGGTGGAGAGCTACAAGGCGGAGAAGGCCGCCGCGCGTGAGGAGCGTGAGGACGGCCTGACCGCCACGGCCAAGGCCAGCCGCGACGCCTCGCAGGCACTGGCGGGCGACCCGTGGAGCGAATGGCAGGCCCCCGAACCCGCACTGTGATCCGTAGGAGGACGGCATGAAGGTGGAAGTGCTCTACCGGAGCCACCGGTACGAGGAGTTCGACACGTCCCTGACCTGCCCGGAACCCCACCGGAAGGAGGGCGTGAGCATCCTCACCGACTGGAACCTGTACCTCGGCGACCTGAAGGGGCAGGGCGTGATCCTCGTCCAGCACTGGTACGACGGCACCCCGCCCCAGCAGGGCGAGAACCGGGGCAGCTTCCGGTTCGACGACGGGACCATGGTGACCGCCGCCGTCCGCCGCCCCGGCAGCGCCATGCTCCTCGTCGCCCCGGACGAGCTGGACGGCATCGTGTGGCTCAAAAAGGACGGGGAGAAGATACTGTGGCGTGAGGGCGACGACCTCATCAACGGCGAACGGTTCTTCGCCATGGAACAGCTCTGCTATTCCGATGCGGCCACCGTGTCCATCAATAAGCGTGCTCTGGCCGTGTTCGACTACCTCAAGCACGTCCACCCGGATGACAGCGACGAGACCGTTGCCGCCAGCATGGGCTACACGCCCGCCGCGATCCAGCGCATACAGGACGCGGAGCTTGCGCAGGACGACGGCTACGACGAGGAACCGGACGAGGATGACACGCCGGAGGAGGAAGACGGAGAAACGGAGGAGAAGCCCGTGATTCCGTTTGATTTCGCCTGATAACAAGCCGGTATGGGGGCGTCCTCTGCGGAGGACGCCTCCTTCATGTTTTCGTCGCCTTGACGCCAATCTTGCTATTATGCTACAATAAACTCAAACAACAAGACTACCAAACAAGAAAAGTAGTCAAGCTGAAACTCGACCCGGAAGAAGGGAACCCATCATGGATGAATACAGGGAAGCATCGCTTTACGATGAGAAGGATACAGGCGGCGGCACGCCCCCCGAGGAGGCGGAGACCGCCGTCCTGCACGATACGGAGGTCCTGCGCGGGGTCTCCGATGCCGCAACGGATGAGGATGCCGGTTCCTCCCGGCGCGGGCGGAGCCACCGCAGGCGGAACATCGGGATCGCCGTGGCGGTTGCGGCGGTTGTGGTGCTGGGCTGCGGAGCGGGCGGCTACGCCTACGCCGCGTCCAACGTGCAGCGGGGCGTGGACTCGGCGCAGGCGAACGCGCAGGCCGTGGACAAGCAGCTCACCGCGAAGATCGGGGACGCGCAGGAACTCCTTGACGGCACCGAGGAGGTTCAGGTGGCGGATGAGGCCGTCATCACGGCCCTGTCCGACGCCATCGACAAGGCGCAGGCCCAGACCGGCGTAGACGATACCGGCGCGAACCGGTGGCTCATCTGGCAGGAGATGGCCGCGCAGGCCGCGTATGACGCGGATGCCGAGAATGCCGGGGACGCCATGAGCCGGTTGGATAAGGTCATGGATGCCGTGACCGGTTCCGTGGACGCGAAGACGCTGGCCGACGCGAAGGCCGCGCTGCAATCCTCCGTGGACAGCGCGGACAAGACCTACACCGATTCCGACGGGAAGGTGCAGGACAACGCCACGCGCGACAGCCTGAAAACCGTGCTGGACGCCGCGAAGAAGGTTCTGAATGACGATAGCGTGACCACTGCGAAGGAGTACACGGATCAGAAGATCGCTGTGGACAACGCGGTGAAGACGGTGAACGACTCCATTACGGCGAAGGAGCAGGCCGACGCCGAAGCCAAGGCGCAGGCCGAGGCCGCAGCGGCGGCGTCCTCTGCCCCGGTTTCCGGTTCGTCCGGCGGCTCCTATTCCGGTTCCGGGTATTATGGCGGCGGTACGTCCTCCGGCTCGTATTCCGGCGGCTCCACGGGCGGCTATTCCGGCGGGGGATCGTATTCCGGCGGTTCTTCCGGCGGATCGGGCGGCTATTCCGGCGGCGGTTACAGCGCTGGCGATCATGTGACCGATTCCGGCGGGCAATGGTTCGACGATGGACCCGTCAACGGCGTATATGGTTATGACAGCTATGGGTCACCAATCACTCCCCTTGAGGGAAACAGTTGGAGCACGACCGTAGATAATTGAACAAGAAAGTTCTGAGAAGGCTCTGCCACACCGGTTTTTGGTGTGGCAGAGCCTTTATTTGCCGGTGCTGGTATACTGTCCTGTGGTTACCCATTACCATATCAGAAAGGAGAAATCCATGGGACAACCAAAGAAATCCATGGAAAGCCGCAGAAGCAAGGCTGGGCCCCGTATCGGGCGCATCCTACGTGCTTTTGCGGCGTTGATCGTCTCGGCGGCGACACTGCTCACCGGCACCGTGACGGCGCAGGCTGCCTGCGGCAGCCTCCCCGGCTACTGGTTCAACCCCGCCAGCAGCGGCTCATGGTACGTCGGATACCATGCGTCCGCACTCGGCCCGATGGGCTACAACGGCGACAACCCCTACTACTGCCTGTCAGCCGGTAACCCCCTGTACAACACCGGCACATGGCAGGAGGCCACAGACGCGAACTCCAAGATCGCCGCGTACATGGTGAACAAGTACAAGGCCGACCGTTCCGACTTCACGCAGGCCGCCATCGCCTACGCCCTGCACGCACATCTGGACAGGTCCGACACTCACTTTAACGAGCTGGTGGCCGCCGGTCTGGAAGGCGCGGACATCAATGCCGTCGCCGCCAAGGCCAACGAGATGTGGAACGACGCCTATGTCAACACGCCGTCCAACATCAATGCCTCCTACCAGTACACGGAAGGCAAGCTCAAGGGTACCGTCAACCCCGGCATCCTGAACGCCAACAATCAGTATCTGGCAGGCGTCCAGTACACCGTCACGCTCAACGGCCCCGCCGTGTTCGACGCGACCGGCACCAACACCTATTCCGGCACCACGACCGGACAGGAGGAGCACATCGCGTGGACGGCGACCGATGACGGCGACGTACAGGTAACTGTTTCCTATCCGAGCCTCAAGGCCATGCGCATGGATTCCGTCGGTCAGCCGCTGTTCAGGGTCGATGACCCCCAATACAAGAACGCGACCATCGAGTTCAAGGTGGAGGCGTCCTATCCCCTTGATGTGAGCACGGTCGCCACGAACACGTTCGATCATGCGGGCGACACCCGCCCGGTGCACGACACCATCAACCTGAGCGGATACGGCGACCGGAAGGAGACCATCACCGGCAAGGTCATCCTGAACTGGGACGGCAACCCGGCGGACGAGACCGTGGATCAGAAGGTCGAAAAGTCGTTCACCACGCCGTTGCAGCCCACCGTCAACAGCCCGGACTTCCTGCCCTCCGACTTCGGCTGGGAGAAGTGGAAGGCGGGCCGTTACTGGTTCGACGTGCAGATTCCCAAGCAGGGACACATGCGCGAAGCGGTGGACACGGACGACCGCGAACCCACCGAGACGTGGGTGGTTGACGCGCCGCACATCACCACGGATGTGAGCAAGCGCGTCGTGGGCCTCAACGAGAAGTTCTACGACACCGTGAAGATCAATGGCCGCGTGGCCCGTGGCAGCTACGTGAAGGTGCAGGCGTATTCGGCTGTCCCCAATGAGCCGGACACCAGCGTCCCGCTGCTGCTGGACCAGACCATCCAGATCACCAACGAGCAGGCGGACGCCTCCAGCGAGCAGGGATCGTTCACCATCCGCACCGACAGCATCAGCAGCCCCACCGAAGGCTACGTGTACTTCAAGGCCACGCTGTACAACCAGCGCGGAGATGTACTCGACTCGCATGATCTGGGCATCGAGACCGAGACCGTGCATGTGCTGCCCGTGCTGCTGGAATCGCAGGTCACCAACGAGCGCGTCACCTTCGACCAGTGGTTCGGCGACAAGGCCACCGTCACCGGCATCATCGAACCCGGCTCCTATCTGGTGTTCAAGGCATACGGCCCGACCCTGATGGACGCGACCCTTCCGGACGGCTCCGACAACCCCGCCGTCACCAGCCTCGAACCGCTGTATGAGGAGCGCGTGGACGTGACCGAAAAGCAGGCCGAGGACTCCCACAACCGTCCCCAGACCTTCTACTCGAAGGGCGGCAACGACGAGTACGAGAAGAGCGCCATGGTCACTTCGGCCTCCGGCGTGGACCCCGGCTTCGTGTACTGGGATGTGCGCCTGTACGGCCCGGACGGCAAGGAACGGGCACGCCACCAGCTCGGCATCCCGGAGGAGACCGTGCGCGTGGAGATGCCGACCATCAGCACGCAGGTGTCCGACGCGGACGTGAGCGTGGGCGATGCCTTCCACGATGTCGCCACCGTCCGGGGCAAGGTGGGGCGCGGCTGGTACGTGACCTTCACCGCCTACGAGGCCGTGTCCGGCGACAGCCTCCCCAACGGGAACGCAGGTAAGATTCTCGATGAGGTCCGCGTGGACATCACCGACGATCAGGCCGACAACTCCAACGTCAAGTCTGAGTTCGACGTGACAAGCCCGGACGCCTATTCGTGGCGTTCCGGCACCGTGTACTGGGTGGCGTCGCTGCATACGGCGTCCGGCGCGGTCGTGGACAAGGGTAAGCTCGGCGAGGAGACCGAGAAGGTTCGTGTGCGCGGCGGCGGTATCATCACCAGCCACGCGCAGGCCATGGGCGCCGTCGGCGGCCAGCTCTACGACGAGGTGACCATCTACGATGAGACCGTCGGCCATGAGGGCACCGGCAACGGCAACCTCCATGACAACGCGGGCATGATCCCGGACGACTCCTACGTGATCGTGCGCCTGTGGCGCAACGACGGTCACAACGGGCAGACCAAGGGCCAGATGGTCGGCCAGATTCGCCGTGACGTGAATCAGGCCAACTTCATCCCCTTCGAGGATGGAGGCGAGGCCATCGACGGGCGCACCAACCGGCGCGGCTACCAGACCATCAAGGTCACCGGCGAGCAGTTCATTGTGCCCGAATGCCCTTCGGACGGGTACGAGAACGCCGGAAAGTACAACCCGTGCGGCGCTGGCATGTACTACTTCACCGCCACGCTCTACGGCACGGACGGTCAGGTGCTCGACAAGCAGGACTTCGGACAGTCCGGCGACAGCACCGAGACCGGCTACCCGTCCGAGGAGCGCACGCCGGTGCAGAAGTTCGCCACCGAACGGGCCAAGAAGTGGTTCAGCATCGACTCGGAGAACTACGCCGAAAAGACCATCAGCAGCTACGACATGCTGAAGCAGTGGTCGTATCAGGAGTCCGACGTGGACGTTGACAAGCTCATCGCCCAGACCGACCCCGGCACCACCATGCGGTTCGAGATTTGGCGCGAGGACCCGGCCAGCGACAACGGCGACACGGACGTGAAGGTGTGGGAGGGCCAGAACTGGGACCTGCCCGCCATCCAGTCCGTGAACATCGAGGGCGTCGCCACGGTCAAGAAGGACATGCAGAAGCTCAAGTCCGAGACCGTGGACCTGACCGACAAGACGCTGTTCCCCGCCGGTACCTACTACTACCGGCTCGTCATCCAGAACCCGGATGTGGACACCAACCCGAACTCCAACACCTCCACCGACCCGGACTACAACCCGACCATCGACGGCAACAGCAACATCGTCTGGTATGACGCCAAGCGCGTCAAGTCGGAGAGCTTCGACATTATCGAGGCCCAGTCCAAGAGCGTGGAGCCGCTGTGGACGAACACCATGAGCGTGGCCGACACGATCACGCTCACCGGCGTCATCCCGGAGGGTACGCAGTACGAGGTGGAGCTGTGGAAGGCCACCGAGGGCATGGACGGCAAGACGACCGGCGAGAAGCCCGTCGCCACCACCGGACGCATCGACCTTCCGAAGGAGGCCATCGGCGATTTCCGCATCCACCCGGTGACCTTCACCGCCCCGTGGTTCGAGAACCCCGGCGTGGGCAGCTACCAGTGGAGGTTCAAGATTTGGACCCCGGACGACAAGGGCGGAGCGCCGACCATCTCCGACGAGGTGTTCACCCCGTTCGATTCCGCAGCCGACGCCACGCAGGCTGGTTTCCTCGATGATGACTGGCAGAGCGTCCCGCAGGATCAGGAGTCGAAGACCCCGAAAGATATGCACGGCTACGCCGACCGTCACCTCATCTACGAGGGCACGCAGGTCAAGGACGAGCATTTCGAGGTCATCCGCATCTCCACGGACGTGACCGCCAGCCCGACGTGGGAGAACCCGTCGAGCAACGGCGAGGCTGCGGTCGATCCGGCGGGCAACGCGCAGAGCTACAAGGGCGAGAACTACATCAACGTCTCCTATGAGGGCGCTGACGTGTCCGACCACGCCAACATCGAAGGCCATGTCCTTGAGGGCTACCAGCTCGGCTACACGCTGTACAAGCGTGCGGACGGCGACGATCCCGCACAGGATACCGTCGTGTGGACGTACAACCCCGAGGCTCTGACGGAGAACCAGAAGACGCACGACTCCGGCACCTACCACCTCGATAAGGGCGAGTACGGCGACTATTACTGGGTGTTCAACTTCCGCAAGCCCGACGGCACCGAGTTCGTCACGGACAAGGTGACCGGCGGCGAGACGAAGGCCAACGACTCCGCCAAGCGCATCAAGTCCGAGTCCTTCCACGCGGTGAGCATCACCACCGCCACCTACGACTGGGGCGCGGTCGCCAACGAAATCTGGGATACGGCGTTCATCCACGGACGCCTGCCCGAGGACGCGACCATCCGCTTCGACCTTGTGAGCAAGGAGACCGGTGAGGTCGTCCAGTCCACCGAACCGGTGAAGGTGGGCGGCACGCTTGCCAACGGCACCACCGAGATCGAGTCCGAGCACATCGAACTTGAGAAGGCTGGCGACTACTGGTGGAGCGAGGTCGTGGAGTTCCCCGGCGACCATGACAAGCCGTTCCACACGGGCCGCGACAACCAGCAGCCCGAAAGCCTGCACGGCATCAGCGCCGACACCAGTGTGGTAACCGAGGTCATGGCGGAGCAGTCCAACGTGCACGACACCGTGAAGTTGGAGAACATCGCCGCCAACGACCGGCTCATGGCCGCATGGGACCTGTACAAGGTCAACCAGAACGGCGGACCGGACACCGACGAGTACGTGACCACCGTGGACGCCGAGGGCCAGCCGCTGACCATGGGTCAGGAGACCGCCACATCCCCGGATGTGAACATCCTCGACCACTATGACGGCGACTGGAAGAAGGCCGTGGGCGAATACTACTGGGTGCTGCGCATCTGGGACAAGGCCCCCACCACCGAGGACGACCGTCTCGACCTGTACGGCGAGCCGGGCGACAACGGCGGCAACGGCGGCTCATGGGCCGCCGATGAGCCTACCGTCACTCCGGACGGCGTGAGCCACCCCGGCACGGAGTACCGCATCGTCCACACCGGAAAGGCGCGTGACCCGGAAGAGACGTTCCGCGTCATCCACGCCGAGACCAAGGCCGTGAGCGAGGAGAAGATGGGCGTCGCCATCCGGGACAAGGCTATCGTCTACGGCCCGGTCGCCAAGGGCACGAAGCTCTCGTGGGCACTCTACGAGAACGACTTCGACCCGGAGACCGCCAAGCCACTGGAGGAGTACGCCGACTACGCGACGGTCACCGCCGAGCAGGAGGCAACCGCCCGCAAGGACGGCAAGGTGGAAATCCTCGGCCCCGAGTTCAAGACGGAGCGCATCGCCACCTACAATTGGGTGCTCAGCCTGAAGCGGCCCGTCCGCGCCGACGAGCCGGGCGATGATACCGACAAGGACGGCGACGGCATCGTAGACGACAAGGTGGAGGACACGGCGATCTTCACGGATACGCTGGGCCGCGCCAAGGAGACCACCGAAATCCTCACCGTGACCACCAAGGCACAGGAGAACGCGACCGCCAACAAGCCGTTCCACGACACTGCCCTCATTCAGGGCAATGTGGTGGCCGGCACGCAGATCGAGTTCGAGCTGTGGCAGCGCGCCGAGGGTGATGACGTGTCCAAGGACAAGCTCGTCACCACCACCGACCGCGTGACCCTCAAGGGCGGTGAGACGAAGGTGGATTCCCCGGATGTGACCGTCAAGTTCAACGGCAGCTACTACTGGGTGGAGAAGGTCTACCGGCCCACCGACCAGTCCAACCCGGACAGCCCGGTGGAGGACACCCCGTTCCATGTGGGCGAACGCCGACTGCCGAACGAGAGCGTCACCGTCACCGGCGGCCTCTCCCAGACGGGAGCCGCCATCGGCGGGGCAGCCGGACTGGCCGCGCTGCTGCTGGGACTGGGCGGAGGCACTGTAGCGTGGAACAAGCGCCGCAGGCGCGATCCACGCGGCAGGCACGCCGCCTGACCTGACACATAACCGAAGGCAGGCCCCCTGCCCGAAGTGACTCAAGGGGCGTGCCCGCATCAAGCCGGACACGCCCCTTCCTCTTTCGGCCTTCTAAAGAAATGTGAGTGAACATGAAAAGGAAAACAACCGTTCTGCTGGCGGGCACCCTGACAGTATCCATGCTGCTGGGCGTCGCCGCCACAGCCAACGCGGACAGCATCGGCGCATTCGCCGCACAGGCCGTACACACGGTCCAGACATTGGCCGCACCCCGATCCACCGCCCCTACGGGCACATGGTTCACTGTGGACGGGGAACCGCTCGACGGCTTCGACCCGACCAAGGGAGCGGACGATCCCAACACCGACTACACGGACGCCGAAACCTACACCGTGAACGGCAAGGTGGAGATACACGACGTGCCCGCCGGATGGACCGTCGATTGCGACATGATGGTGCACGACCTCACCGGGAAGATGAGCGCGTACTACCTCCTGAAGAACGGCGGGGCAGAGTACCGGTGGTGGTTCGACGGCGCGACCGACATCGCGCACACCACGGACGAGCTGCGCGGCCTGCACCTGACCGTCAACGGCGTGGAACAGCCCGACGACTGCTCCAAGGACGTGACCATCCACGGGCTGCGCGGCAGCGACGTGACCGGGTTCACCGGCTGGCCGGGACAGGCATGGACATTCAGCGTCGGAGACTACCAGAACGGGGAAGGCCGCCGGTACGTGTTCAAACCCAAGAACGCGGACACGCCGCAGGTCACCTACACGTTCATGTTCGACGCGCCGAAGCCGTCCAATGAACTCGGCGTGGTCGTCGCCCGCCTCGACGACGGCTCTCTGGTCACCGGATTCGACGGCACCAAGGGCGTCAGCTACGACATCCCCGAAGGTCACCGCGTCACCCTCGAAAACATCCCTGACGGATGGGAGGAGACCGCGAACGCCACCGTCACCGGCGGCGCGCAGCGCATCACCCTCAGCAGCACCCTCGATGAGGTTACCTACAGCTTCACGCCCGTGCCCGAATCCTCCTATGCGTGGACGTATGACATCAACATGCTCAAGGACCTGAAGATCACCACGCGCGACGGCAGGCAGATCGAGGGGTTCGACTGGCATGGCGGACAGTTCACCATCCCCTACGACTACGGGATGCTCGTCTACACCGGATACCCCGACGACTGGACGGTAAGCTCCACTTCCGAGGAAACCGGAACGCGCCTGACCATCACCAGCCCGGACGGCAAGGTGAAGGCCGAATACCTGTTCACGCTCGAAACGCCACCGGCCTCGCTGGACGATCTGGCGAACGTGAAAGCCTATGCCGACGGCCAGCCTATCGACAGCTTCACACCGAAGGCCGACGGCACATGGACGGTGCCCAACGGATCGGAGATCACCTTGGAGGGCCTGCCCTCCGACAATTGGGTCACCGTGCATGAGGACGGCACACTCACATGGAAGATGGTCAGCGCGGACGGAAGCCTGTCGGTCACATGGACGTTCCAATACGGTACCCAGTCCACGAGCGAGCTGGCCGGTGTGACCGCCACCTACGGCGACGATAACACGCCCGTTGCCTCGTTCGACCCGGTGAACGGCGGCCTGTTCAACATCCCCGAGGGTGCCAGTGTGACGCTGAACAACATCCCCGCCGGATGGACGGCGACCAAGCTGACGGATGGACGGCTCGGCTGGACGCTCACCAGCGACGACGGAAGCCTGTCGGTCACCTACGTGTTCGCACCACCGGCGGCCAAGACGCATAAGGTCACGTTCCTCATGAACGGCGGCATCGGCGAGGACATCACCGAATACGTGCAGGACGGCAAGAAAGTCGCAAAGCCCGCCGATCCCACCAAGCCCGGCGCACGGTTCATCGGCTGGATGCTGGACGGTAACCCCTACGATTTCGCCCAGCCCGTCACCAAGGACATCACCCTCACCGCAGGGTGGGTGACCACGCACACCGTCACCTACGACTACGGGCATGACGGCCTGACCGATACCGTCACCATCGATGACGGCGACGTGCTGGAGAAACCCGCCGACCCGGAGTGGGAGGGGCACACGTTCACCGGCTGGAAGATGGAAAGCGGGTCCATGTTCGACTCGTTCGGCCAGCCCATCCGCAACGACATGACCCTCATCGCCCAATGGACGACCGCCAGCGGCGAGCAGTTCACTGTGACGTTCCTCGATCCCGAGGGAGGCACCAGCACGCCCGCACAGCAGGTCACGGACGGCGACAGGCTCAAGGAGCCGACGAAGCCGGTGCGTGACGGCTACGAGTTCACCGGCTGGCTACGCGAGGACGGCAAGCCCTATGACTTCACCCAGCCCGTGCACGCCGGGTTCACGCTGACCGCCGGATGGCAGCCCATCCAGTACAACGTGGTGTTCAGCGTCAACGGCGGGGACCACACCATCCCCACGCAGAAGGTCGGCTGGCAGGGCAAGGCCACCGAACCGGCGCAGCCGACACGCGAAGGCTACACGTTCACCGGCTGGTACACGGATGAAGCCTGCCAGAACAGGTACGATTTCGGCACTACCGTCACCCACAACCTGACCCTGTTCGCTGGCTGGGAGAAGATCACGCCCACGCCCGTGACGCACACCGTCACCTTCGATTCGGACGGCGGCACCACCTATCCGGCGCAGACCGTGGACGACGGCGAACAGGCCATGTTCCCCGGAACCCCGGTCAAGGACGGGTACACGTTCGTCCAATGGTTCCTCGGCGGCCAGCCGTATGACTTCGGCCAGCCGGTGACCGGCGACATCACGCTCACCGCCCATTGGAAGAAGGACGAGACGCCCGCGCCCGTGACCCACACGGTCACGTTCGACACCATGGGCGGCAGCGCTGTGGACGCGCAGACCGTGGACGATGGCGGGAAGGCGGTCAAGCCCGCCGACCCGACCCGCGACGGCTACGAGTTCACCGGGTGGCTGCTGGGCGGCCAGCCGTATGACTTCAATCAGCCGGTGACCGGCGACATCACGCTCACCGCCGGTTGGAACGCCACCCCGGCCATGCACACCGTGACCATCGACCCCGCCAACGGGGAAGCGGTTACCAGCTACAAGGTGCAGGACGGAGTGCGGATCACCCAACCCGCCACCCCGGTCAGGGACGGTTACACGTTCCAAGGGTGGACGCTGGGCGGCCAGCCGTATGACTTCACCCAGCCGGTGACCGGTGACATCACCATCGTCGCCCAATGGGAGAAGGACGAGACGCCCGCGCCCGTGACGCACACGGTCACCTTCGACTCCAATGGCGGCAGCGCTGTGGACGCGCAGACCGTGGACGATGGCGGGAAGGCGGTCAAGCCCGCCGACCCGACCCGCGACGGCTACACGTTCGCAGGCTGGATGCTCGACGGCCAGCCGTATGACTTCGGCCAGCCCGTCACCGGAGACATCACACTCACCGCCGAATGGACGCGCAACGCGGTCATCGACGAGCTAAAGGGCGTGCGCGCCCTCATCGACGGGAAGGAACTGGACGGCTTCGACCCGACCCGCGACGGCGAGTACACGATCCCCGCAGGCAGCATCGTGTAGCTCGTGGACGTACCGGACGGCTGGGAGATCGTCAGCCGCCCCGGCGCTACGACGGTCACGTTCACCATCACGAACGGGGATCGGAACGTCAGCTACACGTTCACCTACGGGGCCGCGTCCGAGGACCCGAATACGCCGGATGATCCCGACCAGCCGGACGATCCGTCCCAGCCGGACAACCCCGGCCAGCCCGACGATCCGGACACCCCGGATTCGCCCGGTACGGACGATAAGCCGAACACCGGAGGTGAAATCCATATCACCGGCGGCGGGCAGCAGTCCAACCCGAACACCGTCACGGACGACGTTCATGTGATGACCGAGGACGCAGGAAACCTCGGAGCCACAGGAGCGGGCATCCTCCCGGCGGTCGCCGCCACTGCTGGCGCGGCGATCCTCGCGGCCGCCCTCGCCATCATCCTGCATGTCCGCAGGATGATGGCCGCCGACGCCGACCCGACGCCGGATCATGAAGCGTAGCCATCGCTTCCAACACCCCGCAGCCACCGGCTGCGGAAAATAGAGAAGGGGCCTGCGGTTGCAACCGCAGGCCCCTTCCGTCATTCATGTTCCAATATCCATCGCTGAAGATCACGCCAATCCGACATCCCGGACGCGACGGACAGGAAGATGGAGATCAGATCCTCTTGTCCATAGCACAATTCCACGCCGTTCAAGGCAAGAAAGACCAGCATGACATGAGCGCCGGTCCGTTTGTTCCCATCCACAAAGGGATGGTTGCTCACAAGACCGAAACCGAGCCGGGCGGCCTTCGCTTGCAGGGACGGATAGGCCGGTTCCCCGTCAAAGGTCTGGAACGGGGCGGCCAGGGCCGATTCCAACAGCCCTTCGTCCCGAATCCCCTCCGTTCCGCCGAACTCCCGTATCAGGTCGGAATGCAGGGCGAGGACCTGCTTTTTCGACAGGTTCCTCATTTCGCCAGCTCCTCGTAGGCATGGCGGTTTTTGGCGATAAGACGCCGGGATATGGCCAGCACGTCCTCGTCCTCCGCCGTCTGTTCGTTTTCCATCTGGCTGATCTCCACCAGTACGTAGCGCGGAACATTGTTCTTCAGGATGACGGCCACGCCGCTTTCATCCACCATCCGGGCGACACGGGAGAAATTCTGGTTCGCCTCCGTGATTGAGACAATGTTCTTCGTATCAACAACCATTTCAAACACCTCCTGACCCTATTATACCCGAATAATAGGAGAAATACAACCTATTTTATAGAGGCGTTTTCTCACCGCAATTTTCGTCCGGGCCGTCCCCTGCCTGCTTTGCAGGTTTGGACGACCCCGAAGTGTAAAATGGATACCAGCGGAGGATGTTCCCTTGTCCTGTACAGACTCTTTTCACCAAAAAGGGAGCTTCCTCCGTCAGGGAGAGGACGGGACACGGTGTTCCGCATCCCATCCTCTCCCGTCTTGTTGTACACAAGAGAAAGAAATGGATATGACCATTACAAAGAACACAACACCGAGGCTGGTAGCGAGCGGACTGGCGGTAGCCGCCATGCTCACCGCTGCCACCGGAATGACATTCACCGCCAACGCCGACACCCTCGAAAGCGATGAACCGGTACTGACCGTCATGACCTTCGGCAGCGGCAAGGACTCCAACGTGGGTGAATACAAGTACGACGTGCAGGTGCTCGACCGTTCCACCGGAAGCACCACGCCCATGCAGTCGTTGGGCACGCTCACCAACAGCGTGGACCTCAGCGACAAGCACGCGGGCGTCAGCGGCGTGGACCTGAGCGGCATCCTCGACAACGTGACCCTCGACCAGCTTCAGGAATGGTCCGAGAAGGGCTGGGTCAGCGCGCAGGGTTCCGATGGCACCACCTACTACAACGCCAACCTCGCCGTCATCGAAACCGTCGGCAACACAGGCGTCGAACAGCTCGGTGGCTATGGAATGAACAACGGTCGTGCGGTCACCGTCGGCCTCGTGTTCTCGGTCACCGACGACAACAAGGTCTCCTACACCATCAGCAGCGTCAGCGGCGGCACGGGTGCCGTCAACCTGCCCGAGGCACCATCCGACCAGATCGACGAATACTCCATGGCGACCGCGTTCGCCAACGCGACCGTCGAAACCGTGGAGGGCGTGGGCCACAAGGAGTGGAAGGACGAGGAGGACGCCAAGGCCGACAGCCTCACCAAGGCGTATGCCAACCGGTTCAACTTCGACCTGCGCTACACGCCCAAGGAGGGCGACACCGACCAGCATCTCGACAACGACACCTACGAGTTCTCCAATCAGAAGGACGCCGTGTGGGACGAGAACGGCGACATCGACTTCGGCGAGCTGAACGTCAGCCTCACCGATGCGCTGGGCGTCAGCACCGAACCGCTCGACTCGTCCCAGAAGGACGTGTACTACGACACGACCGCGTTCGACACGGCGTTCAGCGACACACTCACCTTCGACGTGATCGAGGAAAACCAGTATGACGCCACGCAGGTCACCCTCCCGTCGCCCACGGACACGCCCGATCTCATCGTCAACGTGGAGTGGAAGCCCGCGACGAACACGTTCAAGCTCACGCAGGCCGACGATGTGGACATCGTGAACGAGTACGCGGCCCCCGATGACGCCACCGTCACGTTCAACACGCAGACCTCCGACGTGAAGGCCCCGGAACCGGAGACCACCGTGCCCGGCCAGTCCGTCAAGGAACCCACCATCAGCCGTGACGGCTACGTGTTCACCGGCTGGTACATCGACCCGGTGTGCACGGTCCCCTACGACTTCTCGACAGCCGTCCCGGAGGACATCACTCTGTACGCGGGCTGGGAGAAGGTCGCCGAAGGCAAGATCACCGTCAACTTCGACGCGCAGGCCGAAGGCGTGAACAACCCGGACACGCAGGTCATCGACAAGGGCACGACCGCCGAGATGCCCACCGTCCACCGTGACGGCTATTCGTTCGCAGGCTGGTACACCGACCCCGAATGCACGCAGGTCTTCGACTTCTCCGCACCGGTTTCGGACAACATCACCCTGTACGCCCGCTGGAGCCAGAACCCCGGCACGGACGAGAACCCGAACCAGACCACCGATCCCGACCAGAAGCCCACCGGCGACGGCCAGCAGACCGATGGACAGCAGGACCCGGATCAAACCACTGGTGACCCGCAGTCCACACAGGGTCTCGCACAGACCGGTATCGGCATCATCACCAGCGTCATGAGCGCACTGGCCCTCGCCGCAGCCGGTGCGGGAGCGGCCATCATCCGCCGCCGTCACAGCACCCGCTGACCGGCATCAATAAGCTGGAAACAAAGACAGCCCGGCAAGGATTCGCAAATCCTTGCCGGGCTGTTCCCTGAAAGAGGATGTTCATGACAGGAGAAGTGGACACCCCATAAGCAAGTATACTCCCAACGCCTGATTCCCGCATTTCCATACTCGTTGCCGTGTCCTGTGTGAGCTGTTCGGACGCCTGCCGGGCCGGTTGGGCAAGAAGAAGCCGGTGAGGATTCTGAAGGTCCCCACCGGCTGCTCGCTGAGGAGGGAAAGGGCGCTGAGAATAGGAGAAGATCGCGCCCTCAATGACATACTATCCCCGGCACCAGACGGACTCCTATTTCGATTTCGCGGTGAAGATCAGGTCCATGCTGTTGTCCTTGTCCAGCGTGAGTCTCATGCTGTCAGACATGACTTCCAGCTTGTAGGTGGTCTCCGCGCCTTCGATGGTGAGGTTGCCGATGAACTGGGGGTTGTCGCTGGAATTGAAACGGGAGAATTGGTCCACGGTGACGGAGTATTCGCCGGAATGGTCCGAGGCTCCCCATTCTCCGTCGTTCGGCCCTTGGTGGAAGATGTAGTTCTCCTGATCGTAGACGCCCTTGACGAAATCTGCCGTGCCGTCCTTGAAGGAGATCATCTCCGCCTGCTGGCAGGAGCTTCCGCTGCCTGTCGCCTTCTTCCAGTCGGCGGATTCCAGATAGTCCATGACGGTGTTCGGCAGGTTGTCCGTGAACTCATGTGTGGCGGTCTGCGCCTCCTCCTTGCTCGGGTAGAAGCGGGTGCCCAGCTTCTCCTTGCCCGCATACTGGTATCCGTCGCTGCCTTCGATGGGGGTTAGGGTGATGATCTCGCCATGGGATTCGTCCAAGGTGATGCTGCCGTTGTCGGCCTGCGTCCATGTGCCCGAGTACCAGTTGTCGTCCTCCGTCATCTTCCATGTATCGCCATCGAAGCTGATGGAGCTTTCGTCACCGTCGATGGCGGAGACGCTGTAATAGGTGTGGCCGCTGAGGGACGGGCCGCCGCATCCGGTCAGGATTCCCATAAGACCGATTCCGACCGTCACTGCTGCCAGTTTCCCTGCAAAGCCTTTTGCCTGTGCCATTTTGGTCCCTTTCCGTTGGATTTTCTGGCCGTAAAGCCATTACAACAATTATAAGGACCCGCGTTTTCCCCGTCCGCGCCGTCCGTGGCAGCGGTGGGGTTCTCCGTTGCATATCACGGCAAAATGTTGTAAAATAGGAAAGTAGAAGAATAGTGTTTGACAGCCGTTTCGTCAAGGAGGCGATGGCATATGAAATATGAAGTCGGGACGTTTGACCCCAATCTGCGCGTTCCCATTCCCACCGTGTTCGACCGGATCGTGTGGCTTATCGTTGGCTACTGGTTCAACATTCTCGGTCCGCTTTTCGTCTGGCTGCGCTGGCGGAAGAAGAACAGCTTCATCGGCAAGACGGCGGTCAAATGGGCGTTCCTCGGCACCGCGCTCAACATTATCACCCTTGTGGTGTATTACACGCTGTTCTGACGCCGGTCTATCTTGCTTCTCACGCTTCATCAGGAGACCGGCAGCGATGGCATGTTGCAATAAAAAACTGCGCCCTATTTCTCCATATTTTTGGAGCAGAGCATATTGGGAGGTGGAAAATTATGGATACGTCCGGCATTTTGCGGCCTGAACAACTGCCGTTCAAGGTCCCGCCCGATCTTGAATATGCCATCAATGAACTTCTCGCGGCATGGGAGCGTGACGAAAAACTGAATCTGGACTGCTACCTCGACGAGGTGCAGGCTGCGGCCAGAAGCGTTAGCGAGGAAAACGATGCTTGGGTCAGACGCTATTATGTTCAGTATGGATGGAGGAAGAACGATGACGATTGACTTCACCAACTGCACACAGCTTGTCAACACCTATGAAGGTGCGGACTTCAAGCGCAAGGTCATTTACGATGGCAGTGTTTATATGCTCAAATTCGGGCAGAAACTCGAATCGGACGAAAAGAAGCCGTTGCAGGCGAGCTATTCCAGTGCGCCTGTTTCCGAATATCTCGGCTCCCATATTTATGAAATAGCAGGACTCCCCGTTCAGGAAACTTTGCTGGGGACCTATAATGGCAAGGTGGTTGTGGCGTGCAGGGATTTCATCGAGAACTTGCCGGACGCGCAGAACTATGAACTCATTGAGTTCAAAAAACTGGAAAACTCATTCCTTGACAGCTCCACCGCAGGAGGGCGCACACCCCTCTATGACAACCTGATTGCCGTATTCGCCAATCACGATGCTCTGCACGACATCCGCGCGGAGGCGGAAAACAGATATTGGAAGATGTTCACTGTGGATGCCCTGATCGGGAACTTTGACCGTCATGCCGGAAATTGGGGGTATATCCTCAATAAGGCGGAGAACAGAATCGTTGGTTTGGCTCCTGTTTATGACTGTGGATCATGTCTCTATCCGCAGCTCAATGAAAACGCCATGGAGGGGCTGCTGGCAGACAGGGAAAGTTTCGAGAAGCGAACCATGACCTTTCCCACGGCAGCGCTGCGGCTGGGGAAGAAGAAGGTCCATTATCACGAGTTCATGCTTTCAGCGGAAGGGACCAAGGCGCGGGCGGCTCTTGGTGAGCTGCTGCCTAAAATCGATTTCGAGCAGATCAGAAACCTGATAGCACAGACGCCCTATCTCAGCGATGCAAGGCGTGAGTTCTACACACGCATGGTTGAACTGCGTAGGGATATGATTCTTCAACCCGCTTATGAGCTTTTCCTTGAGGAAAGAAAGTTGGAGAAAGAAAGCAACGTGCCCGACAAGCGCGTCACTCTCAAGAACGAAGCGCAATCCGCTAAAACGGCTTCCATGGAATTATCAAGCCAGTACTGCGAAAACCATAATAGAGACCAGCAGAGGTAATGCTGGCCGTAGGAAGGCCCCGTGGGATTCATCCCTGCGGGGCCTTTCACTTTTCGTCAGTCCGTTTCACCGCACTCATCGTCATAGAGATGCGTCACGAGCAAGGTGATGTAGTCGGATACGGACATGTCCAGTTCATCCGCCTGCCTTTGCAGGTTCCTCTTGACATCGGGATGGACGCAGAGAGTCACACGGACTTGTTTTTCCTCGTCCTCAGCCTGCGCCGTCACGGTGCCGGTATCCGATACATGGTAGTAATCGAAGGTGCGCTGGGCGCGGGGCGAGGGGTGCATTCGCACAGGACGCGCATCGTCCTTCGGGTAGAGGTTCTGTTCTTCCCACTGGCTGCGTGTTTTGAACCCGGCCTCCACCTCCGGAGGGAGTTTGCTTTTCACCGGCAGACCGTCCCATTCGCTGAGCATATCCCGCTCGGTGAAGATCGGGATGTCGGACAGCACCTCTTCCATGTGCTCGTCCGATGCGTCGGAAAGCTCCAATAGGGTTTCGACGATCATATTGTTTTCCGTTTCCATTTTCGTTCCTTTCGGTCGGATGAATCGAATATGAAACCCTTAATTACGGATGCCGTCTAACGGCGTGGCCGCCGTCCCGTCCGGCGTCACGTATCGGTCATCTTCGGTGACAGAGAGGCAGCCGGTGCAGCAGTGGCGTCCGTCCGATGTGACGCCCCACTGTTCATACTGGTCCTGTAATTCTGCATTGATGCCGTCAATTGTGTCCCAGCCGACCAGCCCGGACTCCCGGTCGGGAATACGAGCATGGCAGTAGTCGCATTCAAGCGCATACACGGTAACGGTCTTCAAACTCACTGTCTTTTCTCCTATTGCAGGCCGGGATACGGTGTTTCCAGCCATGGGACGTTGCTTGCCAAGAAGGGGCACAGCCATGCCCAACAGGCGAACAATATCGCCATCCACATGAGCATGTACTGGATGACGCGCGGCGCGGCAGGGCCGCATTGCAGACGCCACAGCAGCGTGAGCACATTCCATGTAGGTGCCTTCGGCTCACGTTCCCTGCGGAAAGCGAGCCAGCAGATTCCATTGAATACCAACCACAAAACGAAAACAGCAGCGAACAGCAGCGGCGTGATGGGCGCATGTTTTGAGATGTCGCGCACCACCTTGGTGATGTTCGCAACGGTATCCTGCACTGGTGTGGATGGCTGCTGATCGGAAAGTTCCGCCGGAATGCCGTCCGCCGTGTTGGCCCAATAGTCGAAGTTCGCCCGAATGATGAGCCTGTTCGGTGCAGGAACTTGGTACATCGGGTCGCAGGTGGTCAGCGTAAGGGTTCGCTCATCGCCCTGACTGTCGAGCACGCTCACATCGGACATGGGCACGATCCAGCTTTTCTGAACCGTGTACACATACCAAGTGGTGTTGGTCTGGATAATGATGGAGTCCCCGGCCTGCAACCGGTCGGCATACCCGAGGTCGCTGGGGGTCCGGTGTCCGGCATAGGCGGTGTTGCCTATGGCACCGGGCATGACCGTCTGTTCATAGTGACCGAGGCCGAGATTTGCGAGGATGGATGGATCGACGCCCTCCTGTATGGCTCGTTTCCATTCCAGACCAAAACGTGGGATGTACATCCATCCGATGAAACCGGATTCCGCTGGCTGTGGATCAACCGGCGGTTCACCTGCCTGCGACCGTGCGATTTTGTCGGAGTCCGGCACAATGGTTTCATCGAATCCGTTATTGATAGCGATGGTCTCCTGCGTGTGGATGGCGTCAAGCTCGTTGCCGTAGGTCTGCCACACAAGCTGGAAGATGGCGATGATGGCGAGGAGGAAAGCGATGCCCGTCACAAGTTGGAGAACATGACCAAACGTATCGGGTTCCTTGATATGCCTGTGAGGCGAATCGGAATCCTCCTCATTCCATTCTCCTGAAATGATGTCATCCCATTGGGGTGTGTTTCCGTCCAATTCAACTCCTTTAGTGTGAAGGATGCCTTTGGATCAGGCTTTCCCATCGTCTTCCGTTTCGATGAACGTCTTACCATCATCGCCGAGTTCTGCGAACTCCATGTCCGCACCCATGCCGGGCAGAAGTTCCATTGCGCGGTTTCCGTTTTGAGGACGCAATGCCTCGATCTGTAAATCAATGAGCGCGGCGAGTCCTTCCAACTTGTGGATTGTTTTCGTGAGCGTACTCAAACATAAGCTCAGCTTGGCAAGCGTATTGGCGAACTGGGTGTACTGCTCTCTGAGTTGATCTACCTCATTCTCGCTCATCATGAATCTCTTTTCTTTGATAAATAGCCGTTTTCCTTTTCTGCTTTTTTATTATCCCATCACCATAGCCCACACGATGTGGCACAGGATGATGAGGATGAGGAAGAGGGCTGTCCACTTCCCGAAGTTGAACAGGCGGTCCGGGAGCGTGACCATCTTCAGCCGCTCGATGCGGCGTTTGGACTCCTGCGTGAGAGCATCGATGTACTCGATGTTCTTCTTCGACACCTCGTCCAACCGCTTGATGGTTTCCTCCTGCGCCTGCTCCTGCGCAGCGGTGACGCCGTTCAACGCTGCCTGCTGTGCCTGACTGGTGATGTCATGGAGGCTGCTGCGGATGTCCTCGATCTCCTTCAGCGTGTCGGCGACCGCCTTGGTGGTCTGCCTCAGTTCGATGGTCAGGTTCTTCTGCTTCCTCGCCGCCTGCTCCATCGAGCGTGCGGCGGCGAGGATGTCGGCGTTCCCGCTGCCTTCCTCCGCCAGTTGTTTCCCGGCTTCACGGGACTGCTGGGCTTCGGCGTCGAGCGTGACGTTCCCGCCGGTTTTCGTTTCGGCCTCCACTTGCTCAAAGTCCTTCGCCATCGCGGTATTCTCCTTTCTCCGCGTACACTATCATTATATCATGCTATCTAACTATCCACGGTTGGGCGTGTCACCGTTCCTGATTTTTGCCACGCGCCTCGTGCTGGACGGAACGCCCCGCACCAGTGGTACCTGTCGCTGTTTCACCATGTTTCTCCTGCCTGCGGGCATAGGGCACATCGGAGGCGAGCTTCACGCGCAGTTCGTCCGCCCCGCGCCAGTAAGCGAGGATGGTGCGCCGCACCTCCGGATCACCGGCGATCTCCTCGGGCGGACGGTGCAGTTTGAGCTTCGGAAACTTCGAGAGTGTGGTGCCCTCCATGCTCTGCGCCTGACGGCGGTACGCCAGATAGGCGTCCCTGATGCCGGACAGATATTCGGCTCGAACCGTTTCGGTGCGGTCTGCGCCGTTCGCGCTGTTGCCCGCAGCGTTGTTCCGGAACGCACGTTCCAATCCCTCCGGGTTCAGCGAAGCGTCCAGCTTCGTCACCGAGAACGAGTAACGGGCGTTGTCCGTATCGGTGACATACATCCGCCCCCTGCGGAACTGGGTGTCCACTCCCCAGCCCTCCAACAGTTCCCGGTACTCCACAAGGTTCGTTGCACGCTGTGCCGCGATCCGGCACAGCTCCCGCAAATTCGTCTTATACGAACGGACACCGCGCGACTCGATCTCCTTCTCGATCTTGGACGGCTGCTTCGCATGAACCTTGGAGTTCCGCACACCCTCCTCCACCTGCTGCAATCCCCACTCCTTGTCCATGGTGCGGACACGGTTGGCCCGGTTGCGTTTCGCCTGCGCACCGGTGCCCTCGGCAAGACGTTTCCCCGTCACGATGTTGGAGCGGTTGATGACCATGTGGATCGCGTACCGGTAGGTGTGGTCTTCCTTGCAGTGCTCCTTGTGCAGGGCGAACACGATCTGCTGGTTCGGGTAATACCGGCTGGCGTACTCCTTAGCGAACCTCATGCAGTCCTCGGGCTTGAGCTTGCCACCGTTCACATCGCACTCGTCGGGAAGGAAAGCCAGCACCTGATGGTAGAGGATCGTGTTCTTCGCCTCGATGACCTCACCGGTCTCCTTGTCACGGCTTTTCCGCGCGGACTTGTTGTGGCCGTACCGGTCGCGGGTACGCGACATGAAGGACGCCCACTGTTTCAGATCATGGCATCCGGTCATGTTCTGCTCGTCACGGAGAAGAACTTTTTTATCATTGTTGATGTAGTCGCGTAGATGCTTCTGGTGACTGCTCTCTGTCACACTCTGCTGTTTGATGACCGTCATTCCGCAGCACCACCTTTCAAAAATCAGAGATTGTCTTCATCCTCCGGCGGGTGGATGATGAGGATGCCGCCGCGTTCCGCCTCTCGCTCGAACGCGGCCATGGCGTCCCCGATGCGCAAAATCATGCCGCCGATCTTCTCAATGAGCTGCTTCGCGGCGAGCCGGTTGTACGCATCCCCGCCGTAGGTGTTCAGGAATTTCATGAACTGGTTGAGGTTCGTGCCCTGCTTGGTAAGTTCATAGCACAGGTCGCGCAGCGGTGAGATGTCGATGGTTTGGATCGTCAGTCGGTCAGAATAGACGAGGGCCAGCCGCACCAGATCGGAGACGGACACCCCGGCCTTCGCGGCCCTCTCCTTGAGCACTTCCTTCTCATGCGCGTTCAGACGCAGCTCGAAACGCTTGGTCCTGCTGTCCATTTTCTGTCACGCCCTCCTTTCCGATGGACAAAAGCCAGAAGGGAGCATGACGGTGCCGCCACCGTCGAACCACCCGGAAAAGCGCCGCCGCTTTTCCAAAATGAGGAACCCCGGCTCGGGTTCCGAACCCTTCCGGCAGGCCACTAAGGCCGAACGGAAGCAAGATCGAAGCGAAGTATCAATTGCGGTCATACCGCAATTGTACGTACGCTTCGTACATCTTGCAAGTGAGCAAAGCTGTAGGTTTTGCGAGAGCGCCGAAGGTGCGAATAGAGGGTGCCGCCACCCTCCATTCGTGCCTTTGGCGCGGGGCCTCCCGGAGCGCCAGCGCAGGGAGGCCGTCTGTCCGGGGTGCCGCCGCCCCGGACAGACTCATTTCACAGAGCCATAATAAAGTCATTGAACAAAGACCACATAGGTCAGATTTCTTCAACGGCACCGCACATCATCGTGCAAAGCAGAATACGAAAACGATGGGGCCGGATGCTTCGGCATCCGGCCTCCGATTCCGGCGTCAACCCACAGTGAGGATGCCGCATGAAATCAGAATCACAGCCGTGATGAGTAGAGGGATGAAGTCATGATGGTCGTCCATGAACATGGAGGCGATGAGAAACAGCATGGCGATGATGCCGGTGATGGGGAGAACCCAGTCCATATCCGTCACTCCTCCGATTCCAGAAGGTGGATAAGTTCTTCCATGATTCCCGTCACGTCCTCAAGGGAGGAGGTGCGGATGCTCCGGTGCCCACAGCATTCGCATTCGCGGGAGCCTTCACAGGTGAGCGCGTCGCAGCAGTCCCACACACCGGCGGTGGCCGGGTCGATCTGATCCCACACGTCGTCGGTGATGGGAGTCAGTTCGGGATGCTGCGCCAACATCCGTTCGACGGCCTGCTCGTAACGGGAGCGTTCGCCCTGCACCACTGCCTTCAGATCGAGCAGGCAATCCCGCATCGCGGGAAGCGCGGTGCGCAGTCTTTCCAAAAGCCGCGTGCGTCTCTGGCTTTCGATGCCGGAGGAAAATTCAGCATTGAATGTTTTGCAAAACTGAATCTCGTCAAGCCGCTCCCGCAGTTTTTCCGGATCATTGCCGCACGGGGACGTGCTTGAATGTATGGTTACGCCCATTCCACACACTCCATTCGTATCAGAAGATCGTATTGCAGAACCAGACCAGAAACAGGCACCATGCCGCAAGCACCAACAGGCACCAGACAGCCAGCACCGCGAAACCAGCCCATACCGTGTGGGTTTTTATGCACAGCCTTACGCATGGGCCGATCATCCAGCCGACGGCCATGGGGACACCGAACAGGGTTCCGATGATTGCGACAAGCAGGAACACGGTCATCCCCATGCCGGATCACCTTACATCATCATGGGGAAGCAGTGTGGAACCAACATGCGGGTACGGTCCCTTGACGATGCTGAGCAGCAATTCACCAGCCGTGCGCCTTCGATGGATGCTCCGGTAATGCATGTCCGAATCTTTCCCGAAGGCCCGGCGCAGACGAGACCAGTCCGACGTGGGAACGAGCACCGCCGTGCAGTCATCGGGGATTCGATGTTCGACGCGGAGCCGTTCGGCCAGATCGGGCACAGTGACCAGATAGTTTTCATCACCCTCGAAGGTCAAACCATGTCCGCTCTCGAAATCAGCAATGCAGGATTTTATCTCATAGAACTCGAACGTCCCCAGTTCCAGACTCGACGGTTCCACACGCTGCTCCGGTATGAAAGGCCGGAACGCCACATAGTCCACGCGCCTTTCGGAGGACGTACCCTTGTCGAAGGGGACCTCCCGGCTCCAAACCATGTTCCGTCCTGTGATCCGCTTCTCCACCAATTCGGAAAGACGGCGGGTCACTTCCTTCCGGCTCTCCATCACATCACCGCATTTCGCGCGGCGTCCAGAACAAGTGCCGCCAAATGTTTCAGCTCATGATGGGTCGGAATCGAATCCAACGGCCCACAAGTACAGAAGAAAGTATTGAGTGTATCGGCAGCCGCCTGCACCTCCTCCTTGCACGGTTCGGCGGTGCGGCCCGCGATGTAGATGTCGCGGTCGCCGCTCTTGTCATCCACGATCATGCAGGACGTGCTTAAAATCTCATCGGGATAGAGCTGATTCGCTTCCTGCTGTGCGATGCCCATAATTCATTCTCCATTCTTTTGCGATGCTTGTTCTGTAACTTTCAAGTAGTCGCCGCCGGTTTCCTTAATGCTGACCTTGTTGTCGAGCAGGTTGAGTGTGCCGGAGTGGATTTCTCCGTCCTTCTCCCACACCATCGACAGGCTTCCGTCTTCAGGTTTGCTATCGGGCAGGCTGCTGGACTCGAATCCGTATGCCTCGTTCACATAGTTCGAGAATGGGTTGCTTGTTCCCAAACAGCGGTTTCTCATCGCACAGTTTCAGAATCTTGGACAGCGGAATCTGCACCTCGTTCAATTTGAAGATCAGCACCCCGTATGGTTTCAGCACGCGGAAGCATTCACGGAACATGAGGCGCAAATCCTCCTGCCACATCTCCGGGTCCAAGGCACCGTATTTCTTCGCCATGTAGGCGTTCTCCCCGACGTGACGAAGGTGGGGAGGATCGAGGACGACCATGCGGAACGTGCCATCGGGGAACGGCAGGTCCCGGTAGTCCATCTCCATGTCCGGCTTCACGTCGAACCGGCGTCCGTCGCACAGCTCCCAGCTCTCGTCGCGGATGTCCCCGAACAGGACGCGGGTATCATGCTTGTCGAACCAGAACATGCGCCCGGATGACGCCGGGTCCAGCACCGGCTGGTAAGCGTTCACGCTCATTGCGTTCTCCTTTTCCTGTCGCTCCGGTAGTCGCGGCAGACGGCGATCTGCCATGGGCCAATCACGAACTTGCGGAAACCCGGAGCGGCGGCGAACACCTCCGCCAGCTCACGGGCGTTCCGCTCATGGTTCACGTTCCCGCCCGCATCGATCTCCTCATGGAACACGTACCTGCGCATGAACCGGTCGTGGACCTTCCGGTTCAGCAGGCGCATCAGCGCCGAGATCGCGCGAAGCAGCAGGCGGGTGACGCCGAACAGGATCAGCACGGCGAACGGTGTGGCGACGCCGAGCCAGAACCCGGCGTCCATCATCCCAGTTCCTCGCGCAGGAGTCGCTGGACGAGCGCGGTGACGCTCTCACCGGTCTGCACCCTGTGCAGGTTCGCCTTGTAATGAAGGTCAGCCGGAATGCGGATGTTGATGACCTTCAGATCATCGCTGTCCGCGCGAGGCGTCTGGATGTCCTGCTGCTCCCGCTTCGCCTTGTTCGCGGACGCCATGAATGCGTTAGTCATTGTGCTTCTCCTTTTCAGCCAGAATGTCATCTGCCAACAGTTCAAATGCGGGGACCGCATGGCTGCGCGGCGCGTACTCCGCAACCGACTTGCCCTCCGCAGCGGCCTGCGCCAACGCGACCGCGCGGGGAATCTTCGCCATCACCGGAATGTTCTCGCTGCCAAGATACTCCACAAGGTCACGGTCCAAACGACCAAACGCATAGAAACAGTTCAGGATGATGAAGGTCTTCGCCTGCGTCTTCGACGCGGCGGCGATCTCCAACGTGCGCATGGTCGGCTCCACATCACGGGTGCTGGGCAGCATGGGCACGAGGATCATGTCCGCCGCGCGGCACCAGTCATCCATGCCGTTCTTCAGCACGCCCGCCGTGTCCACGATCTGGAAATCGCAGGATTCCGCATAGTCCGGGTCGTCGCACACCTCATGCACGTTGCCGCCCTGCGGATCGGTGGACACGAACGCCACGGTCATGCCGCGCCGCTCGAACGCGAACGCCAGCTCGTCGGCGATGGTCGTCTTGCCGACCCCGCCTTTCTGATTCAGCAACAGAATCGTATACATAATAATCAGTGTCCTTTCTTGAATTTCATTTGAAGACGATCGCCCAGTTCGGCGGCCCTGCCCATCGCCACACAGAAGATCAGGACGATGGGGATGAGCAGCGCCACGATGATCGCGGCCACGATACCGCCCGCCGCCCAAGCGATGAAGACCAGCAGCGCATACCAGACGACGGTGAACGCGATAAGAAGGATGAAGCTCAGCATAATCCGGTCTGCTCCCACACGTCCTCATCGTAGAAGTCCGAATCGGTGGTAGCAGGGGAGGCCGGTGCCGCCGTCTGCTCCTGCGACATGGCGTTCTCCTCCCGTGGCTTCACGTTCCCGAACTCCAACTGATCCACGACGACGCTCAGAGAGGAGCGCTGCTCATCGTCCTTCATGTAGGAGGAGTAGTGCAGCCTGCCGTCGATCATCACCTTCGTGCCCTTGGTCATGTACTGGGCAAGATGCTCGGCCCGCTGCCCGAACACTGCACAGCGGACGAACACGGGCGCGTCCACATACTGTCCGCTCCCCCGATCCTTGCGCTTCTCGTTGATCGCCACCGTGAAACCGAGGACGGCAAGGTTCCCGTTCACGGTGCGCAGCTCCGCATCCCGCGTCAAATATCCGGCGATGCTCACCCTGTTGATGCTCATGATCTGCTCCTGTTCCTTATATATATGGTCACCGGTCTTCCGGCTCCCGAAAATTCCTGCCCCTATACATGGGGTGCGGACGCCAGTCATAGCCTAGCCGGTCCAGCCGGTATGTCAGCCACTCGACCACACGACTGAACTCCTCGTCGGTCCAAGCGCGTGAGCGTTCTCCGCCCACGTCAATGACGCCTTCGCCTGCGTCAGGCCGGAGGAGTGTATTCGCGTAATAGTCGGCCACCACCTCACCGGCAGGATAACGGTCCCGGTTCACGTCCATGTCGTAAAACTCCACGATGGGGAGAAGGCCGCCGTGAATCCGGCAATCATCAAGACCATATATATTGGAGTGACCTTTTCCAAACCGTCCTCCCACATCGACGAGCCGGGCACGGAAGGCGCTGAGAATCAGATCGCCGTCTTTTGTCATACCAACCCCGTGCTTCTCACAGATGACGGATTCGATTTGCAATGACTTGTCCTGTTCGCGGTTCCACGCGATCCGAAAGCCCATCGCCTCCGCAGCATCGGAGAAGCCGGACGCATACGGGTAGGCGTCCCCGCCCTTGAAGAAGGCAAGGCCCTCGCCGTACATATCAATGATGCCGAACAGGCCATCGTGCTCATGACCGACACCCATCGGGAACTCCTTTCGCCTTGCCGTACACCCACCAGTGTAGCAAGCTATTTTGATAGAATAGTGGCTTCTTCGTGTTCTGCACACCACATTCACATCTTGCTATCAAGACAGCAACACAGGAATGTGTGTCTCCATTCTCAGCACGCCCACGAGGGGCGATCCTGCCAAGGCTGGGGCTATAGGACCTCTTGACATAACTTGAAAAGGGCGAACACGCCCATGCCGCTTAATTCCAAGAGAAGAACCGTCGCCACCACCTTGAAGCCGGTCAAGCGGACGAAGTTGTTCTGTTCCTCCTCCGTCATCTCTTTCCACTTCTTCATGCCGTCTCTGACGCCTTTCCACATCAACCAGAGGATAGTAAAATACGTCAGTACGGCGAACATCATGGCGCAACCGATTAAGAAAAGGTTAATCAGTGCGATAGTCATTCGTTTTCCTCCGTCCGTTCGTCGGTGTCGGTCTTGGCGATGTTGCGGGCGATCAGTTCTGCGATGTCTCCGCCGTAGGGTGCCCACTCTGTGTAGACCCTGCCGTTCTCGATGAAGGTCTGGGTCCAGCGGTTGTAGGCGCGGGAGTTGGCGACGCGCACGATCTCGCCCTCGGCGTCGATGTAGGAGCAGCGGCGGACGTTGCCGCTGTAGTAGAAGTTCACGTCGAGGCCGATGATGTCCTTCAGTGCGTCGAGGCCGAGGTAGTAGCGGGTGACGCCGTTGCGGGGATTCCTCCACACACGGGCCTTGTGTTCGTCCACAAGCCTTTGGGTGGCATCCTCGGAGACTATGGTGGTCGATTCGTGATAGCGGTCCATCTTGGTTCCTTTCTTTATGGAATACTATCATTGTAGCAAGGTAGCAGGACTGGGCCGGGCGCGTGTCGAGGATACGGAAAGACCCCGGCGAACCGCCGGGGTCAAAGAATCACCAGCAACAGCTCAGCGCACATGGAACCGCGCCTTGAAGTCCCACAGGTCACGCCCATGATGCTTATGGGATTCCAACCGGTCCACCTTCACGCGCAGCCCTTCGGAATGGTACCGTTCCCGCAGCGCCTTCCGCGCGGCGGTCGGTGCGGAAGCGCAGCTGTCCACCGGGTACAGGAACATCAGCCCCTCGCAGTGGGCCTCCCAGCATCGTTCCGCGCCTACGTACGCCACGGTGATCCACGTCACGCTGCCCTCGCCATCCATCACCGCCATCATGTCCTCCTTCCATAGGGATGGCCCCGGCCTGAAGACCGGGGCATTCGGTTCTCAATTCCCGCCACACAGATGGATCATTCCGCCATGCGTTACCATTGTGGGTCCTGCGCCGGGTCCGACACGGCATAAAGCGCTCTGTGCAAAGCGCCGTGGGTCCCGAACCTGCGGGCTTGCCGGACGGCCTCAGCGGCCACCACCACCATCCCTCCGATGACGAAGGGCGAGACGGCAACGGCGCTTTCCACCAACGCCGAGACCACCATGGTTCCTATTCCACTCATTTTTGCTCCTTCCTCAATGGGTGCCCGACCCCGCAGGGCCGGGCGGTCGGCACTTAGCGCTTCTCCTCACGTTTCCTGTTCTTGCATTCCTCACAATCACACGGTTCGGACGCGCTGACCGCCTCCCACAGTTCCCGTTTCGACCACTCATGCTCCGTGTGGACGCACCGAGCCGGACTGTGACCTAGGTCGGGCGTGCCAAGCGCTCCGCTGCACCAACCGGGCTTGTAGTCCACCCAATACCCGTCCTCTCCTTCCGACCAAATCTGCTCGATGCGGTCGGCGTATTTGCTCATGCTCTTCGGCAATTCCAATTCCTTTCCTCGACGGGTGCCTCGGACTACACCCTCAATTCGCACCTCCGGCGCTCTGGCGTTCTCGCCTACATTCCCGAACCTATCGGACTGGCCGTCGTAGATGTACCAGTAAGCTTCCTCCGGAGTAAGCTGGCGGCGTTTCCCGGTCTCGGCGTCGGTGCCATAGAGCCGTGCATCCGTGTCGTAGGCGTACTGGTGGTCGTGCGTGCAGGCATACTCGACCTTTCCGCAAAGATCGCACCAATGGTCGATGCCGTCCGAGGCCATGACCGCGACCTTGCCGCCGCAGTAATCGGTCTCGGTGACGCTGACGTTGCCGAGGGTGAGGGCATCGATGGCCTGTTCCTTAATCATTTCTGCTCCTTGTCAGGGTTGTTGGGCGGTGCCCTATCCTTGTTGAATACTATCATTGTAGCATGATAGTAAGACAGATGTGGTGGCGTGTCGCGGATACGGAAAGGCCCCCGGCGAACGCCGAGGGCCTTCATCACAGAAAGCAGATTACTGTTGCGAAAAAATACCGCCACCCGTTCTGAGTGGCGGTACGTTTACTTGTTCAGGAAATCGGCGGGAAGGATGGCTGGCACCACCGAACCGGCAAAGTCCTTGATGTTGCGGGTAAGGATGTAGCTGGCCCCGTTCCGCTCGGCCACAGCATCCACCACCGCATCTTCAAAATCCGGCATGGCCCGCATGAGGGCCGTGTGTATGTCCATACCCTGCACATCGGCGAAACTCACAAGCTGGGCGAGCTGTTCGATCTGCTCCTTAGCCTGCTGTGCAGAGCCGAGAGCCTTGCGCAGCATATAGAAAATGTCGGTGGCGGCGGATGCGGAGATCAGGCACTCGGCATCGCCTTCAATGGCCTTTCGCAGCGCCCGGTAGGAATCTGCGAAGAATGGCTCCCGCTTTTGCAGGATGTCCAAGATTACGTTTGTGTCGATCAGGATTCTCATTGTCTGGCAAGCCGCTCCTCTCGTATGGTTTTCTCATCCATGGCGAAGTCCGCAGGGACAATCCCCACGAGGCTGTCCAGAACCGCCAGCTTATTGACGGTAGGGCTGGTGAGCCGGGCAATGTTCTTGCCATTCTTGGTAATGAATATATCCTGCTTCATAGCCATTTCCAGATATTTGCCGAGGTTGGTCTTGAACTCGGTTGCGGTTACGATCACAATATGCGCCTCCTTCATGATGTACAGTATGTTCTTTATTATCTTCATTATACACAAATCGAACGAAATTGTCAATACAAATCGGGCGATATACTCCGTTCGATATTTAGGCGGATAGAAAGAACTTTTCAGCAGCGTCCGTAGCGTCCGATGCTGATTTGAACGGCGGAGTCCCCGGCGATGCAGGGGAACTCGCCGCCGGGCCAGTCGATCCCGGCCTGACGGAACCAGTCGGCGATGACGGTGGGATCGGCGCAGGCGAACTCGAACAGAAAGCCGTCCGCGTTGGTGAGCGTACTGACTGCGGTGTGATACGCGCTCTCCTTCATGTGCCGGAGCATGTCGCACAGGCCGATGATGCTGTTTCTCTGCTCCTGCTCCACGATGATGCTCTTGGTGAAGGTGATGGACGTGGCCCAGCAGCCGGGGGCGATGTGCTCCACGATCCCGGTGATTGCCACCCTGACCAGATAATCCGACATTGCCGTTCTCCTTCGCTGTTCGGAGGCCCGGCCCTGCGGGCCGGGCGGTTGATGATTCAGGCTGCCAGCGCCTTCAGGACCTTGTGGCAGTACCAGATGCCATTGCCGTCGTGGGGGTCCTCCTCCACGTAGAGGACGTGCTTCTTTTCGAGGGAGGTGAGCAGAGCGCCGAGCTGCCTGCGATCCTTCCACTCGATGTGTTCGACGCGCTCGAAGTTGCAGCCGAAGACCGGCTCACCGGGGTCCTGCTCGAACAATGCCACATCGTTGTTGTACAGCTCGAAGCCGTCCTCGCCCGCCGAGAGATCGAGGATGGTCCGTGCCAGCTTTTTCTCAAGGCCGGTGAGGGTGATGCTGACCGGCTTGCCGTCGAAGTAGAGGGTTTCCATTGCCACGTCCTTTCCTTGTTGGATACTATCATTGTAGCATAATAGTGAGACGGCGGAAGTGGCGTGTCGCAGATACGGAAAGGCCCCCGGACGAACCGGGGGCCTTCATCACATCAACCATATGCAGGAGCACTGCAATTCCATGATACCACGCTGCGGGCCAATCCGCATGGCCCATGGGATCAGGCCAGCAGCATCCAGAGAGACAGGAGCATCGCCGCCACCGCATCCACGATGGCCCCGATCGTGAAATAGAGAAACGCGAGATACACCGTGGCCTTCAGGATAATCCAGCTCCGCCTCCGCCAGCCAGCGTGCCTCCACTCGTCCGCGCCGGACATGATGAATTTGCCGTTCCAGACGAACCTGAACCGTTTTATCAGACTCCACTGCTTCCAGCCGCTACCGTCGGCAGCCTTGGCGTTGTCCTCGGGGATGTCTCCCTCCGGGGCGGTATCCCCGATCACGTTCTTGTCCGTCATCTTGGTTACTTTCCTTATCGATCTATGGAATGCTATCATGATAGCAAGATGTAATGACATTTTGCTTTATTCGTATCCCAGAATCAGATACGCCACGAGGGATACGCTGAGGGCCAGATACATCGCCACCGGCGGTATCGAGGAGATCATGGTCAGAATCCTGTATTGGCTGGCGAAGATTCCCCGCGCGGCATCGAACAGGCTCCGGTCTATCCGCCCCCGGAGAGATTGAAGCGCATCCCTGATCCTGCATTCGAGTTTCCGCAGCCAAACCACCGTGCACGCTCCTTTCCCGTCTACTATCATCCTATCATAATAGGAAGATAAGAATGTGGGTAGATAGTTAAGTGTGTCCTCCGGTATGTCCGCCTGCCTGACCACCCCTGTCGTTCACACCACGGGAGGATCGGCCCCAGTTTAGGCCCGAGGGAAAGCAGACCGGAGCGCGAAGCGCGCAGGGCTTTCCCATCGGGTTTGATCCACACCTCGGCCACGACGTAAACCGGCTGTTCCGGTCGATACTATCAAACCATTTTACCTTTTTTGTGGATTGCTTTATTGCTGTTTTTCCGTATCGTTGGCATCCCGGAACTCCATGGTGAGGCCGCGCCGTTCCTTGGCACGCTGGGCCACGGCCCGCGCCCATGCGGCGGACTGCTCGGAGCCGGTGCAGTCCCGATCACGCCGGGGCACCTCCACGACCTCGCTACCGTTCTCCACGAGTCTCTGCACCTCGGCGTCGAACTTCCTTTTGAGGTCCAGCATGTCCTTGGCGATCTGCGGTGGCGGGGTGCGGCTGCCCTCCCAGCGCTTCACGCTCTGCACCGTCACGCCCCACCGTTCCGCCAGCCATTTCAGGGTCAGGCCCATGCTTTCCCGCAGGGCCTTGTTCTCAGCAGGCGTCATCCATACTCCTTTCCTTGATTGCAAAGCACCCCCGGCATCCGAAGCTGCCGGAGGTGTTGGCGTAATCCGAAGCGTTCATCGATCCAGCGGTCGTTCGTTGGCTGCCGCGTCATGGCCGTCGAGGGCCTGTGAGGCGTCGCGCATGGTCTTGGCCTCAGCGTTGAGGCTCACGGATTTCTCCGATACGGCGGGAGAAGGCTCCGGTTCGATGGTGTGGGAACCCCATGGGGCTACGACCTCGATGCGCCGGTCTTCAAGCCCGTTGCGGGCGATGATGCGCCGTTCGGCGTCATCGTAGGGTGCGGACGCCTCGGCATCCGGGCCGTCCACGCTTTCCGAGTCGATCTCGTCCCATTCCCATGATTCGGGATCGAAGCGTTCAAGCCGGACCATGGTGTGGAACCCCTCACCGGTGGGAGCTGCCTCGGGCAGGCCCGTGTAGGGGTTCTCCTCCTCGGACAGTCCGTTCGTCACCTCGTCATAGGAAAGGCGGTATGCGTACTCTCCGGTGACAAACGCGGACACCTCTACATCAACCGGATGCTGGTGAACGCTGCGGGCGGCGACCTCACGGGCTGCATGATCCGGATTCACGAACTCGCCAGTGACGAACGCGGCCATCTCCTCGGGTGTGAAGTCGTAATGCACATGCTCCGGATTCTTGAAATCATCGGATACGTCCACGGTGAACCGGTACCTGTCGTAGGTGACGGTGTTGCCGTCGTCCTCATGCACGGTGAAACCGCCGGTTTCGTCAAGCGTGACCTGATCGTGGCTTATGATGTGCCGAACACCGTTTTGGTCGATGCCTTCGAGCGGTGCGTAGTCGTACCACAGTTCCTGAAGTTCCGGGCGGTTGCTGGCGTCATGATTTTGGGTGATGTGGTTCCAGTCCTGCTCCATGAACGCCTCCACCGCGCCGACCACCTCGTGCGGGTCGGGAGCGCCCATCACGTTGCAGTACACGACGCCGCTGCGGCTTGCTTCCAGTCCGATGGGGTTCAGCCGCCGGTTCAGGGCGTCCAGCATCTCGCCGACCATGCCATCATGGTCGAAGTAGCCGTCACGACCGGTCACCGGATCGTACTGGTCGAGCATGTTGAGGAACAGATCATCCGCACGGCTGCCGGGCGTCTGACCGTCCGTCAGCAAAGTATCCAGTTGCCCGTATTCTATTACCAGTCCTGCGGGGTTGAATGCACTCATTTCCGTCTCCTTTCGTGTGGCAACGGTGACTCCGCCGTTTCCATTTTACCGGCACCGGTATCCAAAGGACACCGCCGTTTGGCGGTGCCTGTGCATGGCTTGTGACAAAATGGGTACCGATAACCGTTACACGAAAGGACATGCCCATGAAGCCAACGAAGATGAAGTCCAGCGGCGAATTGGAAGAGTACATCGCCGAACTGAAGGAACAGCTCAAACAGGCCAAGCTCGACAAGAGGGAGGCTTTGGCGCGGGAGCAGAAGCAGGCCCGCGAATGGCGCACCGACCTCGCACATACGCTGGGCGAAACCGTGCTCACGGTGACCGGCTGCGACTGGACCCGGCTCGACCTCGAAGCGCTGCGGGAATGGCTGCTGGATCACGCCGGGGAGATGCAGACCCTGCTCGTCGGCCCGGACCGCACCCCCGAGGAGGCGCATGACGCGCTGATCGCCTTCCGTCGCGGACAGGCCGCGGAGGCGAAGCAGGAGACGCAGCAGGCGGAGGTTGACGCCCCGCAGGAGGATGCGCCCGCCGCCGGGCCGACGGAGGCGGAGGTTTCCGCCACGAATGATGGCGGTTCGGACATCCCCACCACGGATTCCGTGACGGCTGACGGCAATGACAATGAGACTCAGGACACGCCGTGGTCCCCGAAGGGGGAGTCATGGCAGCCCCAGCAGGGGTGGAACTGAGCTTGAATACGAGGGGGACGAAGCCCACCGGCGCGAAGGCATCGGTGGGCTTCGATCCTTTTTGAGTTGGTAACCCAATCCAAAAGAAAGGACGCCTCCATCATACAACGGCTTACCCGGCGCTTCACTTGCCTTTGGCAGGAGGCAGGGGACCCGGCGTGTCGTTTTCGGGGCCTTGCCATCCACCCCATATAGTATGATAGCAAAATAGCAATGCAGGATTCTGTTGCGATGGCAGGAAAGGAGCGGACCATGAAGGACAAGGAGTACTGCGTCCGGTTCCCGTTGGACTTCTTCGACGACGCCCGCGTGAAGGTCATCGAGGCCATGCCCTCGGGGGACACGATCATTTGCCTGTGGATACGCTTCCTCTTTCTCCGCGTCCGGGCGATGGACATGAATGCGGATGGGGACTACCTCCTCCGCTGCGAGGACGGCAGGACGCTCACCGAGGAGGAGCTGTGCCGGATCACCCACAACCCGCCGCAGGCCACACATTACGCACTGTCGGTGCTGGACAGGTTCGGCGTGGTCCCTTCGGAGACGGAGGGGGCGGCACGATGAAGCTCACATGGGTGAAATTCCATCTCGATTTCTTCGATGACCCCCGTGTGAAGGTCATCGAGACCATGCCGGAGTCCAACACCATGATCGCCATTTGGTTCAAGCTGGTCGCCCTTGTGGGCGGGCAGAACACCGGCGGCAGGTTCGTGCTGCGCACGGGACGCAAGGAGTCCGAGATGCCGTTGAACGAGGAGATCATCGCGGGCATCGTGAACGAATCCCTCACCACCGTGCGCCTCGCCCTGCACACCTACGAACGGCTCGGCATGATCGAGGCGGTGGATGGCGTCTACGTCATATCGGACTGGGATCGGATCGTGGACGAAGAGCGTCTGCGCAGGCTTGAGGCCCGCAGGGAGGCCAAGCGGCTGGAAGCCGCCCAGCCGAAGAAAAGCCGGGAGCAGGTGGTCCACGAATACTTCGCCGCCCATCCGGACGCCTCGCAGGTGCAGATCGCACAGGAGACGGGCGTGCCCCGCAGCTCGGTCCAGCGCTACCTCAAGACCTACCGTGGGCTGCCCGCCCAAGGGGATGCCCAAGCAGGGGTGGGCACCCCTGCCCAAAAAGGTGCCCACTTGGGCGCCCAAATGGGCTGCCCACCCCTGCCCATGGGCACCCAACCGGGCACCCCTGTGGGCACCCCGGAAACCCTTGAAAACACTGGCCTCCGGGAGGGTGCCCAAAATTCCGGTAAAGATGAAGAATTAGATATAGATATAGATAATACATCTACAGCTGGGGACGAAAAAAACGGGCACCCATCGAAACGGGCGGGACGGCCCACATTGGAGGAGGTGACGGCCTTCATCCACGCGGAGCACCTGCCCATCGACCCGCAGCGGTTCTTCGACTGGTTCGAGCGGCACGGATGGGCCACGAAGACAGGCAAGCCGCTGGACGACTGGCGGCGCATGGCCCGAACATGGGCAAAGCACGAAATGTCCGCGCCGCCCGCATCTTCCCCGGCGGATGCCGGAGGCAAGGTGCCCACGGTGGAGCAGATCATGAAGGCCAACAAGGTGGACCGCAGCGTGGCGCAGGACATGCTCGACGCGGGCCTCTACTGACGACGGAAAGGAGCGGATTCACATGGAGGAGAAACAGCGTGTGGTGCCGAGGGAGGACTACCGGGACGAAACCGGCCTGCTGGTCTGTGGACGCTGCGGCCAGCCCAAGGAGCGGAGACTGCCCGCAATGGACCTGTTCGGCGGGAAGGAGCGCATCGTGCGCGTCCTGTGCGAATGCGATATGCGTGAGCAGCGGGAACGGGAGGAGCAGGAACGGCTCAGGAAGGCGGCGGAACGCGCCAAGCGGCTCCGGGACGCCTGCTTCCACGGCAGCCCCTTCCTCCGGGACTGCACCTTCGCCACGGACGACGGGCGCACCCCACGGCAGTCGGAGCTGTGCAAACGCTACGCGGAGACCTTCGACCCGTCCGACCCCGGCGGTCTGCTCCTGTGGGGCGGCGTGGGCACCGGCAAGACCTTCATGGCCTCCTGCATCGCCAACGCCGTCATCGACCTCGGCTTCTCCGCATACCAGACCGACATCGCGGGCATCGCCACGCTGATGGAATCCTCCTTCGCGGACCGCCGCGCCAACCTCGACCGCATCCTGAATCGAGACCTGCTGCTCATCGAGGACCTTGGCGCGGAGCGCTGCACCGAATACATGCTGGGCTATGTATACAACGTCATCGACGGGCGCTACCGGTCCGGCAAGCCCATGGTCATCACCACCAACATTCCCCTCAAGGACATCTACCAGCCATCCGCCTCAAGCCCATGGCAGCGCATCTTCGACCGGATCACCGAACGCTGCTATCCCATCGAGTTCACCGGAGCCTCCCGCCGTCGCTCCAAGGCCGCGCTCATGCGCCGCTCCATGGAGGAACGGCTGGGCATCCGGGAAAAAGACTGAATCCGGCGCTAAACCGCCGTTTACCGCCTCGTTTCTTGGCAGGCAGCACCCTTCCTTTCGTGTCTTACGATGAAAGATAGAAAGGAGGCAAACTGCCATGATAGCAAACTATGAAAAAAGCAAGGAGGAACAGGAGGCCACGGTGCGGATGTTCTGCACCTACTGCTGGAAGTCCCTGCTCAACGCGAGGAAGGACATCGCCCGAAGGCAGGAGCGCCGGGCCAAGCGCGTCCGCCTGTTCTGCGACATGCGTGAGAGCGAGCTGAACCGGCTCACATGCCCCGCCTGCGGGCACTGCTTCGAGTCGCTGTTCGACGTAGGCGGCGTGGGCGTGACGGTGGCCGATCCGGACATGGCCGACGCCATCCGGGCCTTGGACGCGGACGGACAGGCCATCGTCCTGCTCCATTACTTCGCCGAATGGCCTGACGGCAGGATCGGCACCCATCTCGGCATCCCCCGGTCCACGGTCCAGTTCCGCCGGAACGCCGCGCTGCGGCTCCTGCGCGGCCTGCTGGAAGGGAGGTGCGGGCAATGACCTACGAAACCGTGGTCGCCGCCACCCACGGGGACCCCGTTGCCGCCGAGGAGGTGCTGGAACACTTCGACTCCGCCATCGACGGGCTGTGCACCCACGCATTCGTCGATGAGGGCGGGCACACCGAATACGGCGTGGACACGCAGATGAAGACCGAGATGCAGGGCAGGCTCCTCGCCGCCATGCTCCACTTCACCCCATAAACCCAGAAAAACAGTATGATAGCAATAGCGGGGGTAACTACATGGCCCGTTCTGATGTTGTTCCCATTTGGGAAAAGGCAAATTTAAGCATGGAGGAGGCCGCCGCCTATTTTGGAATTGGCATCAACAAACTGCGAGAAATGACCAATGAGGACAACTGCCCCTTTGTCCTTTGGAATGGCAGCAAGCGCATGATTAAGCGAAAAGCCTTTGAAAAATTTTTAGAGGCGGCCTACTCAATATAGTGGAAAGCGCAGGTTCGGTGTGGTATAATTAACCATACCCTATCTGCGCTTTTTTTGGAAGGAGAGATAGGTCTTGAGTGAAAAGCGCAGAGACAATAAGGGCCGTGTTCTGAAAGACGGCGAAAGCCAGCGGAAAAACGGCACCTATGATTACAGATATACAGACATTCATAAAAAGCGGCGTTGCATCTATGCAAAGACATTGGCCGAGTTGCGCCGGAAAGAGAGCGACATTCAGCGGGACTTGGCTGACGGTGTGGACTATGCAGCGGGAGAGATCACAGTTGCGGAATTAGTGGACCGTTACATCAAATTGAAACGGGGACTTAAACAAAATTCCATGCGGGCTTATAGCTCCGCCGTCAACCGCGTCCATGCCGCCCCATTTGGACAGCTCAAGATCAGGACAGTGAAGTTGTCTGACGCAAAAGGCTGGTTCGTGGACCTGCATGACAGTGGGATCAAGCAGAACACCATCAGTGTGTTGCAGAGCGTTGTCCGGCCAGCCTTTGAAATGGCTGTGGATGATGACATAATCCGCAAAAACCCGTTCAAATTTAAGTTGTCCGAAGTTGTTCCGAATGATGCTTTTGTTCGTGACGCTCTGACAAAAGAGCAGCAGAAAAAGTATTTGCAGTTCATCCGGGAGTACGGCAACGACAATTACTACGACGATATTGTGATTCTGCTGGGAACTGGCCTACGGGTCAGTGAATTGTATGGCCTCACTCGTCCAGATATTGATTTTGATAGGCGCTGTATCTATGTCAGGCACCAACTTTGCCGAACCGCCGAAAAACCGTACTTCATCACAGAACCCAAGACAAAGAGTGGCATTCGCTGTATTCCCATGACGGACAGTGTGTATATGGCTTTTCGCCGGGTACTGCGTGACAGGGGGTCCCCCAAGATGGAAATGCTGGTTGATGGATACACCGGGTTTGTGTTTCTGGACAAAGAAGGAAAGCCCAAAGTGGGTATGCACTTGCAGAACTACATGAGAGGAATGCAGAGAAAGTATGTCGAACTGTTTGGCAACACGCTCCCCAAAGTAACGCCCCATGTTCTACGGCACACCTTTTGCACCAACGCGCAGCAAGCCGGTTTGGATGTGAAAAGCCTGCAATACCTCATGGGACACTCCAACGCAAGCGTCACCTTGGATGTCTACACCCACAGCAACTATGAGTCTGTCGAAAGGGCGTTTGAACAGGTTGCGGCCAACCTCTGATATGGGAGTAAAACTTACGCCACAACTTACGCCAAAAGGCCGTGAATTTGCGTAGAATTGTGTGAACATTCGGAGAATGTACTAACAATTTTTGGACAGCGGAAAAGCGGCGTAAACCCTTGAAAACTCTACGAAAATTCACTTTTCTGTTCGTTTTCTGAAATGCTGAAAATTACGAGGTCCTGAAGGGCGGCATGTATTAATCCAAATTGCAATAAGAAGTTTTGGACCCTGGGTTTCACTTTTGCGGAACCCAGGGCTTCTTTATTATTTTAGATGTAAATTTATGACCGCGGCGCCGTTTATCCAAACGGTGGGAAGTCCGGCTAGAAAGAGCATGTTTCCACGCTCTTGGACCTGTGATAAGATAGGGACAATGAAACACAAATCAAATTTTAGAGGGGGACAAATGTGAATTGGATTGACGAAGTGCATACTGTTGTTTCCAATCTTCTTGCTTTCTGGTGGCAAAAATGGGGTGGAACAAACGAAAAGGCAGCGTCTTGAGGTGATGGAAGATCACTTGGTTCTATACGCCTTGTACCAACCATCCATTTGGTGATCGTCACGACCTTGTCCAAATTTTCCCATAGACTTGTTACAGATTTGTAAGCATTGCTCGAAAATGGACCTTTTTCACGATTGAAGAAGCCTGAATCGCCCTTAGAACGTCCCGGCTAGGAGAAAGGAGTAGCTTTTCAAAAGAGGCCGAAATCCGCCTTCCCTGTCTTTTTCCGCGGTTTGAGGAAACCGGCCGGGTATGGTAAGATAGGCACATCACCGGAAAGGAGGTGCGACAATGGGAGGAAGTTCCATTTTTTGGCTTGTGGTCATCGTCATCGCCGTTGTAGTTGAGGCGTGTACCGTGCAGTTGGTTTCCGTTTGGATGGCAATTGGCGGTGTAGGAGCGCTGATCGCTGGCCTGTGCGGAGCGCCGTTTTGGGTACAGACGGCTGTATTTGCCGGCGTCACGGCTTTGGCGCTCTTGATCAGCCGCCCCATGGTCAAAAAGGTGATGCACTTTCAAAAGGTGGACACAAATGCAGGACGCTACATAGGGAAAACTGGCATTGTCACAGCGCGGATCGATAACACGGAAGGGATTGGCCAGGTGACCGTGCTCGGCAGCGTCTGGACAGCGCGTTCCGCCGACGGCTCCGTGTTGCCGGAAGGAGAGAATGTCGTCATCAAAGCGATCGAAGGGGTAAAACTGATTGTAGAACCGGAGAATCACTATCTGAAGACCGAATAACGACGAACTTAACGAGAGAAGAACAAAGGAGAATGGTTTATGCCATATGTAATTGCGATACTTGTTTTACTGCTGATTGTGATCATCATTGCCAATATCAAAATCGTTCCGCAGGCCCATGCGTATGTCATGGAGCGTCTGGGCGCGTACCATGTGACCTGGGAGACCGGCCTGCATGTCAAGATTCCGTTCCTGGATAAGATTGCCAAAAAGGTTTCTTTAAAGGAGCAGGTGATCGATTTCCCGCCCCAGCCGGTAATCACCAAGGATAACGTGACCATGCAGATTGATACGGTTGTGTATTTCCAGATCACGGACCCGAAGCTCTATGCATACGGTGTGGAAAGCCCGATTTCCGCAATCGAAAACCTGAGCGCGACCACCCTGCGCAACATCATCGGCGATCTGGAGCTGGACCACACGCTGACCTCCCGCGATGTCATCAATACGCAGATTCGCCAGATATTGGACGAGGCGACCGATCCCTGGGGGATCAAAGTCAACCGCGTGGAATTGAAGAATATCCTGCCGCCGGCGGAAATCCAGGATTCCATGGAAAAGCAGATGAAGGCCGAGCGTGAGCGCCGCGCCAAGATCTTGGAAGCAGAAGGCCAAAAGCGCAGCGCAGTCCTGATTGCAGAGGGTGAAAAGGAGTCTGCCATCCTGCACGCGGAAGCGTTGAAGGAGGCTAAGATCCGCGAGGCGCAGGGCGAGGCGGAGGCCATCCTCTCGGTGCAGAAAGCCCTGGCTGACAGCATTAAGATGTTGAATGAGGCAAATCCGGGCGAGGGCGTTATCGCGATCAAGAGCTTGGAGGCGTTCGAGAAAGCGGCGGACGGCAAGGCGACCAAGATTATCATCCCATCCAATTTGCAATCGCTCGCGGGCTTGGCGACCTCCCTCAAGGAGTTTGTGTCGGATGATACAAACCTTGCAAAATAACCCATCGTTGCGTCAGAATATACAAAATGGAGGAGAAAAAGCTGGAAACATCATCTGAACTGGACGAAAACACGAATTCCCTGGAAATAGCTTGCTTTTGTACGGAAAATATCCTAAAATAGATGTAGAATTTTGCGTGCCGGCCGTGGCGTCCGGAAAAGCCGGAGGCAGAAAAGGAGACGGAGGTATAGCAATGAAGAGGATTTCCGTTCGCAAAGGGGCGTTCGTGATTCGCCGGATGGGTGTATCCATGTCCATTTTTGCATAAAAAGATAGGCTGCGTCGTTTTGCCGTCGCAGCCTTGTTTTTATGTCTTCCTGCGGATGGAAATCTTCAGACTTTTAAGAAACAGGAGCGTGTAAAAGTATGGCAGTCAAAAAAGTGGCAGTGATTATGGGCAGCGACAGCGACTTCCCCACGGTTTCCGCAGCAATCAAACGCCTCAAAGCGCTGGAGATCCCGGTGGAGGTACACGTGATGTCCGCGCACAGAACGCCCCATGCGGCGGCGGAATTTGCACAGAATGCGGTGCAGAACGGCTTTGGTGTGATTATCGCAGCAGCAGGCAAGGCGGCGCATCTGGGCGGTGTGCTGGCGGCCCACACCACCCTTCCGGTGATTGGCATCCCGATCAAGTCCTCGACCTTGGACGGTTTGGATGCACTCTTGGCAACCGTACAGATGCCCAGCGGAATCCCGGTGGCGACGGTTGCAATCGACGGCGCCGACAATGCAGCGATTCTGGCTGCACAGATGCTGGCCCTCTCGGATGAGACGCTGGCGGCAAAGCTCCTGGAGATGAAGCAGCAGATGGCGGACGGCGTGGCGAAAAAAGACGCCGCCATCCAGGAAAAAGTGGCGGAACTTTAATATTGTGAGACCGGCGTTGCCGGAGAGGAGTAACGTATGAACAAAAACAGCTATAGCGATCGGTATAAAGAGGCGGGCGTGGATGTAACCGCCGGCTACAAAGCGGTAGAATTGATGAAGAGCCATGTGGCGCGTACGCAGATCCCCGGCGTTGTCTCCGGGATCGGCGGCTTTGGCGGGCTGTTCCAGCCGAATCTCTGCGGAATGAAAGAGCCGGTGCTCGTGAGCGGTACGGACGGCGTGGGCACGAAGCTCAAGATCGCCTTCCTGCTCGATAAGCACGACACCGTCGGCATCGACTGTGTGGCCATGTGTGCGAACGATGTAGTTTGCTGCGGCGCGAAGCCGCTGTTTTTCCTGGACTATGTGGCTGTGGGGAAGAACGTGCCGGAAAAGGTGGCGGCGATCGTCTCCGGCGTGGCGGAGGGCTGCGTGCAGTCCGGCTGCGCGTTGATCGGCGGCGAGACCGCGGAAATGCCCGGCTTCTATCCGGTGGACGAATACGACCTGGCGGGCTTCTGCGTGGGCATTGTGGACCGGGAAAAGATCGTCGATGGATCGAAATTGGAGGCGGGCGATGCCTTGATCGGGCTTCCCTCCTCCGGCGTGCACTCCAACGGTTTTTCCCTTGTGCGCAAGCTCTTTGCAATCGATGAAGAGAATGTCCGGCTCTATGTACCGGAGCTGGGAGGGACGCTCGGCGAGACGCTGCTGACCCCGACGAAGCTCTATGTGAAGCCGGTGCTTGCGCTGCTGGAGCGCTGCGAGGTCAAGGCGATTTCCCATATCACCGGCGGCGGATTCTTTGAGAACATCCCGCGCATGCTCAAAAACGGCCTGACGGCAAAGATCGATACCGCTTCGATCCCGAAGCTCCCGATTTTTGACCTGATGCAGAAGACGGGCGCCATTCCCACCCGCGAGATGTACAACACCTTCAACATGGGAGTGGGAATGTGCATCGCCGTGGCAAAGGACCGGGTGGATACCGCGTTGGCGGCCCTCAAAGAGGCTGGCACCGATGCGTTCGTCATGGGCGAGGTGGTCCCCGGTGAGGAGGGCGTCGTCCTATGTTAAACATCGCCGTTCTGGTTTCCGGGGGCGGCACCAACCTACAGGCGCTGATTGACGCCCAAGCGACCGGGCAGATACAAAATGGTGCCATTTCGCTGGTGATTTCCAGCCGAACGGACGCCTTTGCGCTGGAACGCGCTAAGAAGGCGGGGATTCCCACCCGTGTATTGCTGCGCAAAGGGTTTGCAGAGCAGGCGGATTATGACGCCGCTCTGCTTGCCCTGCTGAAGGAATTCCAAATTCAGCTGGTTGTGTTGGCGGGCTTTATGACCATTATCAGCGAGACGGTCATCCGGCAATATGAGAATCAAATCATCAATGTACATCCGGCCCTGATCCCATCTTTCTGCGGGCCGGGATTCTACGGGCTGCATGTCCATGAAGCGGCCCTGGAAAAGGGCGTCAAGGTGAGCGGCGCGACGGTGCATTTCGTGAATGAAGTGTGCGACGGCGGCCCGATCATCTTGCAGAAGGCGGTGGAGGTGCTTCCGGACGATACGCCGGAAACGCTGCAACGCCGGATCATGGAGCAGGCGGAGTGGAAGCTCCTGCCGCGGGCGGTCGAGCTGTTCTGCGCAGGAAAGATTGTTGTGGAAAACGGCAGGACCAGGATCTTGGATTAAGGGAAAGGACGGAACGAACATGGTAACGAAGAATTTGGCGGAGGAGCTGTCCTCCAATTCCTATCCGGGGCGCGGCATTGTGCTGGGCCGCAGCGCGGATGGCAAACATGCAGTGATCGCGTATTTCATTATGGGCCGCAGCGAAAACAGCCGCAACCGTGTCTTTGTGGAAGATGGAGCAGGGATTAAGACAAAGGCCTTTGATGAAAGCAAAATGGTGGACCCGTCCCTCATCATCTATTCGCCCGTCCGCGTTTTGGAAAAGACGACTGTGGTGACGAACGGCGACCAGACGGACACCATCTATGACTTTTTGCAGCAGGGGAAGAGCTTTGAGGACGCGCTGCGCACGCGGACGTTTGAGCCGGACGGCCCGAACTTTACCCCGCGCATTTCGGGCGTGGTGGAGCTGGAGACGAATTGCTACAAGCTCTCCATTTTGAAGAGCGCGGATGGGGATGAATCCTCGACCCGCCGCTATTTCTTTGACTACGATGCGCCGCGCGCTGGCGAGGGCCATTTCATCCATACCTATGAGGGGGATGGAAACCCGCTGCCGTCTTTTGAGGGCGAGCCGACCCAGGTCAAGCTGGAAGGCGACATCGACGCCTTTACCGCGATGGTATGGAATGCTTTGAATGCAGATAATAAAGTATCCCTGTTTACCCGTTACATCGATTTAGCGACAGGGGAGACAGAAACCCGGATCGTGAACAAGAATCAGGAATAGGAGGAGTATAAAATGGCAAACGAACTCTTGTTGAAATATGGGTGCAACCCGAATCAGAAGCCGTCCCGCATTTTTATGAAGGACGGCGGCGAATTGCCGATCGAGGTCCTCAACGGCAAACCCGGCTATATCAATTTCCTGGATGCGTTCAATAGCTGGCAGTTGGTCAAGGAACTGAAAGAGGCCACCGGCCTTCCGGCAGCGGCTTCCTTTAAGCATGTCAGCCCGGCGGGGGCGGCGGTTGGCCTGCCGCTGAGCGATGTGGAAAAGAAGATCTATTTTGTGGACGACCTGGAACTGTCCCCGATTGCGAGCGCTTATGCACGCGCCCGCGGCGCGGACCGCATGTCCTCCTATGGCGACTGGGCGGCGCTGTCCGACGTCTGCGACAAAGAAACCGCGACGCTGTTGGCCCGCGAGGTATCCGACGGCATCATCGCCCCCGGTTATACCGACGAAGCGCTGGAAATCCTCAAGACGAAGCGTAAGGGCAACTACAATGTGGTGAAGATCGACCCGGACTATAAGCCTGCTCCGGTGGAGTGCAAGGATGTATACGGTGTCACGTTTGAGCAGGGCCGCAATGAGGTCAAAATCGACGAAGCCATGCTCTCCAATGTGGTGACGGACAACAAGAATATCCCTGAAGATGCAAAGCGCGACCTGCTGATTTCCCTGATTGCGCTGAAATACACGCAGTCCAACTCCGTCTGCTACGCAAAGGGCGGCCAGGTGATCGGCGTGGGCGCTGGCCAGCAGTCCCGCATCCATTGCACCCGTTTGGCGGGCAATAAGGCGGATATCTGGTTCCTGCGCCAGCATCCGAAGGTGCTCGGCCTGAAATTTAAAGAGGGCATCCGCCGTCCGGACCGCGACAACACCATCGACGTCTATATCTCCGATGAATACATGGACGTTCTGGCGGACGGCACTTGGGAGAACCTCTTTGCAGAAAAGCCCGAGCCGCTGACCCGCGAGGAGAAGCGCGCCTGGCTGGATACGCTGACCGGCGTTTCCCTGGGGTCCGATGCGTTCTTCCCGTTCGGAGATAACATTGAACGCGCCCATAAGACGGGCGTGCAGTATATTGCAGAGCCGGGTGGCTCGATCCGCGACGACAATGTCATCGAGACCTGCAATAAGTACGGCATTGCAATGGCCTTTACCGGCGCGCGTCTGTTCCACCATTGATGCATCGGAGGGGTTAAGATGAAAATTTTGGTCATTGGCGGAGGCGGGCGCGAGCACGCGATTATCCGCAAGCTGAAGGAAAGCCCGAAGGTGGAAAAGCTCTATTGTGCGCCCGGCAACGGCGGCATTTCCAAGGACGCCGAATGTGTGGCCATCTCCGCAATGGATTTGGATGGAGCGGTCGCCTTTGCAAAGGACAACCAGATCGATTTGGTCTTTGTCGCACCGGATGATCCGCTTGCTGCGGGCATGGTGGACCGCTTTGAGGCGGCGGGCATCCCGGCCTTTGGCCCGAATGCCGCAGCAGCTCAGATCGAGAGCAGCAAGGTCTTTTCGAAAAATTTGATGAAGAAATACCACATTCCCACTGCACGGTATGAGGTGTTCAGCGATCCCAAGGAGGCGGTCGCTTACATTGAGAAGAACAACCAGTTCCCGATCGTCGTCAAGGCGGACGGCCTTGCACTGGGCAAGGGGGTACTGATTGCAGCCAATCTGGAAGAGGCGAAGGACGCTGTCAAAAAGATCATGGAGGACAAGGCGTTCGGCGCATCCGGCAACCAAGTGGTTGTCGAAGAATTCCTCACCGGCCCGGAGGTCTCCGTATTGGCGTTTACAGACGGCAAATGTGTGAAGCCAATGGTATCCAGCAAGGACCACAAGCGTGCCTTAGACAACGACCAGGGCCTGAACACAGGCGGTATGGGAACGATCAGCCCGAACCCCCACTACACGGAGGAGATGGCACAGACGTGCATGGAGACCATCTTCCTGCCGACCATCCGTGCGATGCAGGCGGAGGGCCGTCCCTTCAAGGGGTGCCTATATTTCGGCCTGATGCTGACGCCAGACGGCCCGAAGGTGATCGAATACAATTCCCGCTTTGGCGACCCGGAGGCCCAGGTGGTGCTTCCGCGAATGAAGACCGATCTGGTGGATGTGATGCAGGCGGTCATCGAAGAGCGCTTGGAAGAGCAGCCCATCGAGTGGTACGATGGGGCGGCAGCCTGCGTGGTGATGGCTTCGGGCGGATACCCGGGCTCGTACCCGAAGGGGTTGGAGATCACCGGTTTGGATGAGAATGGACAGGTCGATGGCGCGGTGGTCTATCATGCGGGCACCAAGCTGGAAAATGGCAAATTTTACACAAACGGCGGCCGTGTGTTGGGCATCACAGCAAGGGGAGCAACCTTGGATGAAGCGCTCCAGAAAGCTTATGCTGCGGTAGAGAAAATTCATTTTGATGGCGCACATTATCGCCATGATATTGGAAAAATTGTAAAATAAAGAACCAAGCGCCGCCTGTGCAGATTTTTATCTGTACAGGCGGCGCTTTTGTGGATAAGAGTACAGAACTTATGAAAATAAAGCACTCCCAACGGGCCGTTTGTGTAACCGCCTGTTAGGAGTGCTTCGATTTATTAAGAATGTAGGAGGAAAAAAGCAAGATAGAAAATTCCTACCCCTCGGCCAGATCGGGTCAACCACAGGCCAACGACTGGGCGGAGGGGGAATGTGCCAGCGCTTTTTCTGGGGATGCCTGCACAAATTGGACGATTTGCTTGGTGATAGCGGCATGGCCTTTCTCGTTAGGATGGATGCCATCCGCACAGAAGCAGGATTGATAGTGGCACATCTCTAAAAAGTCCGAGGTGATGTCGATCAGCGGGACGTTTTCTTCGTTTGCAACGCGATATACCGCCATATTGTACATTTCGTGCCAACGGTAAATATGCGCTTCATCGCCCAAAAAACGCAGGATAGCGTCAGAATCCAACCCCTGTGTAATCCACTGGAAATACCGCTCCGCATCAATTGGGGGCAGGGAAAGCAACACAGGTACGCCGCCATTTTCACGGATTAGCCGGATCATCTCGCGATAAGTGCCAATGAAAGAGTGCAATGGCGTTTTGCTCCGTTGGGGAGCAGTTGGCGCTTTGGATACCTCAGCCCAATCAAAATCACAGTCGTTTCCGCCAAATTCTAAGACGATATAGTCATAGTCCGGAATCTTGTCCAGATGCTTCTTTACAAGTTCCAATCCCTTTGTGACCGTACATCCGAATTTTGCATAGTTGGTCACAGAAAGCGAGAAGATATTAGCCAATTGATCGGCAAAACCATTTTTAAGAAGGCTATATTTCTGTTTGACGTGATCGAAGACAACACCTTTTGCCACCGAATCACCAAATACACAGATCTTATTAGGCATAAAAGCACCTCTAAACATCATCTAGTTTTTAATACTATATATCATAATCTAGATAATGTCAAGTGATTGAAAATAAACTTATTTATATTATTTGCAATTCTAGAGATGCTTTTATTTTTTACTCCTCGATCAATGGATATACATGCTGGCCATTATTTTGTAAGGGTGGCCATTTTTCCAACCAGAGAAGAATTCCGGGTAGCGGATACGTTGTTCAAGAATAGGACATCCTGCACACCGTTTGTTTTGACAAAGTCCTGGATGCTGCCGTTCCAATAGCGGTAATCAATCACATGGACCGTTTGGTAGTTGGCTGCTAGGAAGGGGATAAAGGCATTTCCAAACGATTCTTTAATCACCAGGCAGGAGGAACCGTCTGTCAGGTCGGAATTCTGGATGATGGTATAAGGATTGTCCCCGCCGATGAAGGTGCTGTATTTGGTGGAGGTTGCCCAGTCGGTCACATCCGAGATCAACGGCCAATTGTATGTGTTGCCGTTTCGGTCGGTATACTGCATCTTGATATTCCCCGGGGGGACGTAGGCCACCACGGTATCCGGATTCTGTGCCAAGGCGGGATTCTTATTGGTATCGGAATAGAACGCTCCCAGGAACCCGCTAAACTCCTTTTTCTCGCATTGAGAAAGCTCCAACGGTGTGATTCCCTTTACATCTGCAAACGACCGATAGGCGTAATATGCCCCCAGCGCGGTCCAGTGATGGTCTGTGCGGAAATAGATATATTCATCCGAATGGGCCTTTAGCGTATCGTAGATCTGTACCGACTGGATGGAAGGGGTAAGGGAACCGCTGATATACGCAATGGCGTCCTTTTGTGAAGAGGTATTGAGGCCCTGCCGGAAACTATCCGGCAGCATGATGTCCATGCTGGTGGGGATGACCATGTCGTAAACTTGTGCTGTGCCCTCAAGGGTTTGCGCGGTATGGTTGAGCATCCCGATATATTGATCGGCTACATCTTTGGAAAAGTTGTAGTATTCATAACCGCTGTCCCCAACGATCAGCACGGCTCCAAGGCTCTGCGTGACCTCCCCGGTGACATCTTTTTCTGGGGCCGGCGCTTCCGAAGAAACATCCGGTGCGGAAGAGGGTTCCTCTGGTGCAGAAGTGCTCTCGGCCGTTTCCGGTGCGGAAGAGGATTCCGGGGAGGAAGACGGCCGCGAAGGCGCGGAGGGAATGGCATCGCCCTCTTCCACATCCCCGCTCACCTGTACCGGATGAAGCCCGTATAGCTGTCTTAGATAGCTGTTGCCGGTGATGAATGTATCGCGAAAAGGGAAAGTATCGGAGAACCAAAGGTCGATTTGATCGAAGTAGCTGCCGTCGAAGAGCGCCTGGAGGCTAAAAGGGGGGAATTTGGTCAGTTCCCGCTTTTCGAACTCCGAATAGGTTGGGCGCAAGGGGATGATCCATGAGATCACGGTCAATAGGCCCAAGGATAGGAAAAAAAGCAAAATTTTCCTAGAGTGGAAGGAAAGATTCTTTTTCATGAATATACCTCCCCTTAAAACTGGAAATACAGGAATGGATTATAGCTGTTGCCCACTAAGGCGGCCGTGGAGAGCAAAAGCAGAAGCGGAGGGACAAACATTTGCAGTGCATTATACGCATAAGCTGTCCGTAGGCCGCCGGAAGAGAACCTCTCCCCCAAAGCCTTGAGCAAGGGGGTGGTGGCGATCACCGCCGCAATCAGGAAGAATACATAGTTCAAGAAAACGGTGTTGAATTCAAAATTGGTCAGCGGGTTCCCATTTGCGCCAAACATGCCGCCCAATACGGCGTTCAGTAACACCGGTTGCCGGAAACGGAAGATCGCCCAGCCAAAGAACACGACAATCAAGAGGTAAAGATGCGAAAATATGACGGGGATACGTTCCAATATCCTCCCAAGGAAGAGACGTTCTGCTGCGATAAATACGAAGAAATAAAGCCCCCAGAGTACAAAATTCCAGCTGGCGCCATGCCACAATCCCGTCAGGAACCAGACAAAAAAGAGGTTGGCAATGGTGCGGGGAACACCGTGGCGGTTGCCGCCCAGCGGGATGTAGACATAATCGCGGAAGAAGGAGCCAAGGGAGATATGCCAACGGCGCCAGAATTCGGAGACTGAACGGGAGAGATATGGATAATCGAAGTTTTCCTTATAATGGAATCCAATCATCAGTCCCATGCCGATGGCCATGTCGGAGTAGGCGGAAAAATCGAGATAAATCTGAAGCATGAAGGCAAAGACCCCCAGCCAGAGGGAGAGCACAGGGCGCGCTTGTATAGTGGCCAGATTTTGCGCAAGAGAAGCAGCATTTGAGGCAACTGCATCGGAGAGGATCAGGGTATCGGCTAAGGCGCCGCAGCTATTGGCAAGGAGCGCTTTTTTTGCCAATCCGGTGCAAAACCGGCTGATTCCGCGGCTGATCTCCGCTTTTGTCGCCCTTCGAGAGAGGATTTCCTGGTTGACATCCTGGTAGCGGACAATTGGCCCAGCAATACATTGATGGAACAAACTGACATACATCAATAGCAGCCAAAATTTCTTTTGCGCTTTCACTTCTCCGCGGTACACGTCGACCACATAGGAAATCAATTGGAATGTGTAGAATGATATGCCGATCGGCAACGCAATTTGAGGGATGACGGAGGGAAACCCTGTCAATTGATGGAGTGTTTCCGCAAGGAAGCCTGTATATTTAAAGGCCCCGAGAAGCCCTAAGCTGACCACCAGGGAGCCGATCAAAGCGCCTCTGGCTAAAGCAGGACTTCTTCGATCCCTACCTATTTGGATTAAGCGGGCGAAGAACCAATCGGCGAAGGCCATCCCAATTAAGAGGAATACATAGACGGGTTCCCCCCATGCATAGAAGAATAGGGAAAACAGGAGCATAATGATGTTCCGCGTGCGGATGGTTTTTGCCAAGGAGTAGAATAGCAAATTGAGGGGAAGAAAAACAAATAAAAAAAACAGATTGGAGAAGACCATAAATCACAACTCTTTCATGTAAATTGGGGGATATAGTATAGATGGATTTGGAAGGGAAAAAGACGAGTTTTTCCCGTAAAATTTTTATAAGCCCTGCCTCTTCTTAACCTTTTCTTATTGTACCATGTTTGCATCGGAAGAACAGCAGCAAGAACTCTATTTTCAAAAATCAGACGATAAAATCTTTTCAGCATCCTATTTATGAAATTGTGGACTTTTTCGTATGTGCATTTAAGAGGGATTTTTAGGCAGCAAAAATGCGGCGGGTCCGCTCATTTTCCCCGCCGCATGGAACGATGGACTATTTCAAAGATACGCCAGCTTTGCGCAACGCATTTTGTAAAGCATCCGCATCCATTTGATATTGATGAACCGCCATCCCCAAATTGCTTGCTGCTTCGATGTTTTCGAGACGGTCGTCAATGAAGAAACATTCCTCTGGGATTAGATGATAGCGCTCACAAAGAAGTTGAAAAATGGCTGGGTCAGGTTTCACCAACTTTTCGTCGGCGGAGACGATACAGCCGTCCAACAGCGGGAAGATTGGGATACAGGAACAGTATTGATAAAAGCTGGAGGCGGCATTCGAGAGGATATATAGGCGGTATCCGTTTTCCTTCATTTGTTTGCCGAGCGCGTTGGTCTCTGGGATGATGGTCAGTTGATCGAACCAGTGGCAAAAAAGCTCTTCTGTACGGGCACGCAGGGAGGCTGGCAGCCGTTCGCAGATCTGGCGGAGAGCAGCCTGCGGTTCGATGGTCCCTTGATCCAATAGTGGCCATTCAGGGCCGCCAAAGAGTTCCGTACAAACTTGAGCAGCTTCAGAAGGGTCCGGAAAAAAACGCCGGGTATATTCCATCGGTTGGTAGTCAATCAACACATTTCCCATATCAAAAACAATATTTCGAATCATTTCACTTTCCTCCTTAGCAATTTATTTTCCCATCCAGTCTATTATAACATATCAAAGGCCAAAGAACCTTATCCAAAACAGGACTCCTGAACGATCGACCATGGTTCCATGCCCTCCCATCGGACGAGGAAGGGGAACAGCAAGCCATTGACAAAACCATTCCCGGTGAAGTTATTATAGAATGAACCGCTTAAAAAACGAAGAATGATCTGATTTACAGGGCGCTTTCCAAAAAAATGGCAATGTTACGGATGGTCCGTTCATCGATAAAATGCTCGATACGCTCTACTTGTTCCAGTTCGTTGTCCGAATGATTGATATAGCAAAGGAACTGGTTTAGCAGGTTGTGCCGGTATAGGAGATAGTCTCCCAGAGCGATTCCCTCCGGCGTTGGACGGATACATCCGTACCGCTCCGCCTGGACAAGGCCGGACTCTTTCAAATGATCCACCATTTTGGATGCAGATGACGGCTTGACATTGAGATGTTTGGCCAAAAGATGGACGCGCGTATATCCTTCTTCCCGGCTTAGCCGGCAAATCATCTCCAAATAATCTTCCATGGCGGCCGTCAGCTTATTTTGTTCGGCCAATTCGTATCCCTTTTGCGTATGGAATTTGGACGGCACATCCATGCCCACACCTCCCCCTGGAACATATCCTTCCATAGCGCATATATTAGCAGCAGGAAAGAAAGTTTCCACATCCTAATACTTATTTTGAGGTGAATACACTTATGATTCAGATAGATTCCCTGGCCAATTTACAGGTGGGGGAGCGTGCGCGTGTAGCATCGCTGCTGTCCAGAGGAAGTATGCGCAGAAGGTTACAGGACATTGGCCTAATTGAAGGGACTGAGGTCGAGTGCGTTCAAAAAAGCCCTGCAGGAGACCCTGTGGCTTATCGGATTCGCGGCGCGTTGATCGCGCTGCGGTCGGAGGATTCTTCCAATATTTTGGTAGCGAGCAATGGATGAGCTTGCTGCCTGCTTGCCGGGAGGCGGGGAGAGGCTTCCCGCCTCCCGTTGTATATCCAAATGACAAATGGGGTGATGAAATTGGGGCTGACCAGCAGGTCCACAGGAATCAAAGCGGTGGATATGGGATTGGTGATAAAAAGGCAGAGCGGGGAGGACCGTGTGATCGCCTTGGCTGGGAATCCGAATGTAGGGAAAAGTACCGTATTCAATGAATTGACGGGAATGAACCAACATACAGGAAACTGGCCTGGCAAGACGGTGACCAACGCGCAAGGGACATGTACATACCGGGGGCGTCCTTTTATCCTGGTGGACATTCCCGGGTGCTATTCCCTAATGGCGCATTCTGCGGAGGAAGAGGTGGCAAGGGACTTCTTGTGCTTTGGGCATCCGGACGCCGTAGTGGTTGTGTGCGACGCCACCTGCCTAGAGCGCAATATGAATTTAGTCTTGCAGGCATTGGAGATTACCAACCGGGTGGTCGTCTGCGTGAATTTGATGGATGAAGCAGAACGCAAGGGAATCCGCCTCGATCTGGAACGGATGTCGGAACGCTTAGGGGTTCCCGTTGTTCCAGCGGCCGCACGGTCCCACAAAGGGCTGGACGATTTGATGGACGCCGTATGCCGTCAACTGGATGGCAAAGACGCACCATCTTCCATCCAAGTTTCGTATATCCGCCCCATCGAAGATGCCATAGCCATGTTGCAGCCCTCTGTGGCAACGATCTGCGGGGAGTCCTTGAACGCGCGTTGGCTCTCTCTGCGTCTATTGGATCATGACGATTCCCTACTTCGTTCCCTCAATGATGCGCTAGGGTTTGATTTGTTGGAAAAAGAAGAGATTGTGCGAAAATTACAAGAGGCAAAACAGTGTTTACACAGCCGGGGCATCTCCCAGGAGGACCTCCGTGACCAGATTGTATCCAGCATTGTCCGCACAGCGGAAAAAGTCTGCACCGGCGTAGTCGTTCATGAAAAAACAAAGCGCGAGCTGCGCGACCAAAAAATCGACCGCATTTTGACAAGCAAATGGACGGGGTTCCCGGTCATGCTCCTTCTGTTGGGCGTGATCTTCTGGCTGACGATCACAGGTGCCAATTATCCATCGGAACTCCTTTCTGAAGGTTTGTTTTGGTTGCAAGACCGTCTGATGGATGGGTTCATAGCCATAGGCGTGCCGGCCTGGTTGCGGAGCATGCTGGTGGAAGGGGTTTACCGGGTATTGGCTTGGGTGGTATCCGTGATGCTTCCGCCGATGGCTATTTTTTTCCCTTTGTTCACTTTATTGGAGGACCTGGGCTACCTTCCCCGTGTGGCATTTAATTTGGATAAGTACTTCAAAAAGGCGCATGCCTGCGGAAAACAGGCATTAACGATGTGTATGGGATTCGGATGTAACGCAGCAGGCATTGTCGGCTGCCGGATCATTGATTCTCCCAGAGAACGGTTGATCGCGATGATCACCAATTCCTTTGTACCGTGCAACGGTCGATTTGCGCCACCACACAAAGGGGAAACAAATCCTTTCAGAGGTAGGACGCAGCGCATCTAGGACATGCCAAACACATTGGGGACGTAGGTTTAGGAAATTAATAGGCAATGAGAACAAAGGAAAAGGCGTATGGGAAACATCACTTGCTTGCGTTATTTCCTTCATGTGCCTTTAGAGAAGCGAGAATTTGATCGATAATGGCAATCTTTTGACGGGAAGAAAGGCGGGATTGGTTCAACTTCCGCTCGATTATCTCAAAGTAGAACCCATTAACCTTGTTGATTAGACAGCGGATGGCCTCTCCACTGAGAGGGGCTCCTATGATTCTCTGTACATGGTTTTTTCGCATGAAACTCCTTCCTTTCTGTAGCGTGGGTTAGTATGTATGCGTGCAGGCCCTTGGCGCCATTATGCAGTCCCATTTGGTTTGGGGTGAAGCCTATGTTCGGAAATGTACACTGGCCAAAGAATTTTCTCGAATATGGTGGAATATTCGGGAAAATTCTTTACAAAGGCGAGATTGTCGTGTATAATTTTTAATATATTAACATGGGGGAGAAGGCGGCTTTCTATTTTGCTTTCTCCCAGATGACGGTTAAAGCTTTTTGCCGGATGGAAAAATCGAAAGGATGCTCTTTATGGAGAAGACGAATTTTTGCAAATGGCAGATCAAAACCGTCCCATGCATCACTATTCAAGGGAGTAAAACTGTATGAAAAAAGGCAAGAAAATCACCATATTGGGAACAGGAAACGTGGGAGCTACTATCGCCTATACGTTGGCTATTGACGGCATGGCTTCTGAGATTTTGCTGATCGATATCAACGACAAAAAGGCCAAGGGCGAAGCTATGGATATCTTCCAGGGAACGCCTTTCTGCGCACCGGTAAATATTCATGCGGGCGACTATGAAGAAGCAGTAGATTCCGATGTGGTTATTGTCACCGTTGGTTTGGCGCGGAAGCCCGGCCAAACCCGTATTGATCTGGCGCAAGCGAATGTGAACATCATCAAGTCTGTTATGCCGCAGATTACCCGCTATGCTCCGGATGCGATTTATGTAGTGGTTAGCAACCCGGTGGACATTATCACGTATGCTATCCTGAAAAACACCAACCTGTCTGAAAACCAGGTGTTTGGTTCCGGAACCATGTTGGATTCGGCACGTCTCCGTTCCCGCCTTGCAGAGCATGTGGGTCTTAATTCCAAGAATATTCATGCTTATGTGTTTGGCGAGCACGGTGATACTTCTATGATCCCGTGGTCCCTGACCACAATCGCAGGCATGGAAATGAGCAAATATTGTACATATATTTGTGATCAGAACAACCGCTGCGGGAAAACCGAACTGAAGGAAATTGAAGAGGATGTCCGCACAGCAGGCGCTCAGGTCATTGCTTTGAAGGGCGCTACATTCTATGCAATTGCCCTTTCGGTTCGCCGCATTTGCGAGTGCATCCTGCGGGATACGGATTCGGTGATGACGGTTTCCGCTATGATTCACAACCAGTATGGCATTAACGATGTATGCCTGAGCCTTCCGTTTGTGGTGGGGGCGCAGGGAATTCGCCGTGCTGTCGTTCCTCCGCTGACCAAAGATGAGGAAGATCTGCTGCACAAGAGTGCTGATGCATTGAAGCAAGTTATTTCTCAGTTGGAAATATAATGATTGGAAAGGATTGGAAAACAATGGATTACGCTGCTGAATCTCTCAAAAAGCATAAGGAATGGAAAGGTAAGATTGAGGTGATCTGCCGTGCTCCCCTGGAAACGCGTGACGATCTCTCCTTGGCTTATACCCCGGGCGTTGCCCAGCCTTGCCTGGAAATTCAGAAAGATGTTAACATGAGCTATGAGCTGACCCGCCGTTCGAACCTGGTAGCGGTGGTCACCGATGGTACTGCTGTTTTGGGCTTGGGCGACATTGGCCCGGAAGCCGGCATGCCGGTTATGGAAGGTAAATGCGCGCTGTTCAAGGCCTTTGGCGATGTGGATGCCATTCCGCTGTGCGTCCGCTCCAAGGAAGTTGACGATATTGTCAATACAGTCCGCCTGCTGGCTGGCAGTTTTGGCGGTATTAACCTGGAGGATATTTCTGCACCTCGCTGCTTTGAGATTGAGCGGAGACTTAAGGAATGCTGCGACATTCCGATTTTCCACGATGACCAGCATGGCACAGCTGTAGTCACACTGGCCGCTATGCTCAACGCTTTGAAGCTGACTGGCAAAAAGATTGATGAAATCCGCGTGGTTACCAGTGGAGCGGGTGCTGCGGGTATCGCAATTATCCGCCTGCTCATTGCAATGGGCCTGAAGGACGTTGTCCTCTGTGACCGCCACGGCGCTATCTATCAGGGCCGCGAGAATCTGAATCCTGAAAAAGAAGAGATGGCTGCCATTACCAACAAAGAGTGCCGCAAAGGGACTTTGGCGGAAGTCCTCAAAGGCGCCGATGTGTTTATCGGTGTATCCGCTCCTGGCTGCGTGACCCCGGAGATGGTCAAGTCTATGGCGCCCAACCCCATCCTGTTCCCGATGGCCAACCCGGTGCCCGAAATTATGCCCGATTTGGCAAAAGAGGCTGGCGCTGCTGTGGTGGGTACTGGACGCAGCGACTTCCCGAACCAGATCAACAACGTCTTGGCTTTCCCGGGCATTTTCCGTGGCGCTTTGGACGTACGTGCGAGCGACATTAACGATGAGATGAAGATTGCTGCAGCGAAAGCAATCGCGTCTTTTGTAACCGACGACAAGCTGTCCCCGGATTACATCATCCCCAGCGCGCTGGATCGGAATGTTGGCAAAGCAGTTGCAAAAGCAGTCGCAGAAGCGGCTCGTGCATCCGGCGTAGCCCGTATTTAATGGCATTAGAAAAAGATTGTTTTATCCATAAAAACGCGCTTACAGGTATTGAACCTGTAAGCGCGTTTTTTCTTAATTAGGCCCTTCGGTTTGCATTGGAACGTGCAGTTTCTATACGGGTTAAGGCCCCATGAATAGGCATCAAGCTGGAAAGGGGCGGATATAAATAGGGAAGGAGAAATTACAGGGATAGGGAGGGGATTGAGGGAGAAAGAGAGCTTAGAGGGACCGATATGCAAGTGCCTTTGTCCGATAAGCTTGTGGGGGTGAGTGTTTGCGTTTTTTCATCTATAGCCGCAAATCCGTCTATACAGGCAAAGGGGAAAGCGTCGAAAACCAAATTGAAATGTGCAAACAATATATTAGATCTAAATTTCCAGATGTGGTTGAAGATGCCATAACAATCTATGAGGATGAGGGCTTTTCCGCGAAAGATACCATTCGGCCGCAATTCCAACGCATGTTGCAGGATATTCGGGAAAGGAAACCCGATTATATCGTTTGTTACCGGCTCGACCGGATTAGCCGTAGTGTCAGCGATTTCTCTGCGCTTATAGAGGAACTAAACGATCGAAATATTTCCTTTATCTGCATCAAGGAGGAATTTGATACATCAAAGCCAATGGGGAAAGCAATGATGTATATTGCCTCTGTGTTTGCACAGTTGGAGCGTGAGACCATTGCAGAGCGTGTGCGGGATAATATGTGCATGTTGGCCCGCACAGGGCGCTGGTTGGGAGGGACGCCTCCAACAGGCTACCGCTCTGAAAAACAGCAGGAGATGCTTGTAGATGGGAAGATCAAGATCTCTTGTAGGTTGAAAGAATCTCCTGACGAGTTGCAGGTTGTGGGAACGATCTTTGAAAAGTATTTGGAGTTACATAGTCTAACCGGCGTGAGCAAATACTTGATCCGGCAAGGAATCCAATCCCGCAACGGGACGTGGTATTCCCTCCCCGGAATCAAAGAAATCTTGCACAATCCTGTCTATTGCATTGCGGATAAAGAGGCTTTCAGCTACTTTACCGCACAACATGCAAATGTCTGTTTTGAAGAAAAAGACTGTAAGGGCAGATATGGGTTGCTTGCCTATAACAAGCGCGATTACAAAAAGAAACATGCGCCACGCCAATCTATGGATCAATGGATCGTCGCGATAGGGCGGCATAGAGGGGAAATTCCAGGGAAAAAGTGGGTCGCGGTCCAGGGCATCCTACAGGACAGCATTCCAACTGGGAAAAAGCCCGCAAACATACATAATGAATCTTCTCTGCTGTCTGGGAGGATTATTTGCGGCAAGTGTGGCAGCCGGATGTTTGCCAAAAGGCGCTCCCACCCAGGGACGGCCGGCGGTGAATTCGATTATATATGCGGCAATAAGTTGCGCGGTGGCGTCTGCTTGTGCGATTGTCAAAACATCAGCGGCTCACAGGCAGATGCTATGGTATTTGCATATCTGGTGAATCTCGCGGAGGAAAGCCCAGGAATTTATAAGTTGCTGGAAGCTCTGAAAAGGGACTTACAAAAGCAAACACGGGAGGACCCTCCAGCTTGTATTGAAACAAAGCTCCACAGGTGTGACGATGCAATTAGCCATCTGGTACATACGCTTTCACAAGATGGTGTTGGCGCCGCATTCATACAGCATGTCAACAACCGGATAGAGGCTTTGGAGCAAGAACGGTCCAGCTTATTGCAGGAACGCGAGCAGCTACAAATGAAGCGCAACTCCATCACGGGCTTACATTTAGAGATCGAACGATTGGCAGGCAGCCTGTCCGACCTGAAAGGTCTGTTGCGTTCGCTGTCTGTGCAGGAAAAACGCAGCTTGATTCATTTGCTAGTGCAGAGGATTGTGTGGGACGGCAAAAACTTGCATGTGTTTTTAGACCTTGCATCCAATGGGACAGAATCCCTATAAAACACATTCCATAGGTTGTTTAGCGAAAGTTTGCCGTTTGTCTGGCGGTGCATTTCCTACTATTATTGCAATCATCTCCATGTTCTTTATTGGCACAGCCGGAATAGGTGGTTCTGTGCTTTCCACCCTGCTCCTGATGGGTGTGATTGTATTGGGAATCGGGATGACCTTTTTGGTTTCACGCTTGCTATCTGCGACTATTCTGAAAGGCATCCCTTCCTCGTTTACATTGGAACTCCCGCCGTACCGCCGGCCGCAAATCGGGAAGGTGATTGTCCGCTCGATTTTCGACCGGACCTTGTTTGTCTTAGGCAGGGCGGCGGTAGTAGCAGCTCCCGCCGGGTTGCTGATCTGGTTACTGGCAAACATTCCATATGGCAATGCAAGTTTGTTGGCGTATTGTGCCGCCTTCCTAGATCCCTTTGCACAGCTTCTGGGACTGGATGGGGTGATCCTGTTCGCATTTATTCTTGGGTTCCCAGCTAATGAAATTGTTGTACCCATTATTATTATGACATACATGGCGACAGGGAGCCTCATAGATATCAGTGACCTCACGCAATTGCACGCGCTTTTGGTCGACAATGGATGGACGTGGTTAACCGCAGTGTGCACCATTTTGTTCTCGCTGATGCACTGGCCCTGTTCTACGACCTGTATGACTATTGGAAAGGAGACAAAAAGCCTAAAATGGACGGCCATTTCCTTTGCCGTCCCAGCAGGTATTGGGATGTTGATTTGTTTCTTAGTGGCGACAACTGCGCGCATGCTTGGCTTGGCATAATAGAAAAATTAAAAAAGAAAGCCTTTGCCCATTCCCCCAATAGAAGCAGGAAATGGCAAAGGCTTCCTTTTATAAATAGCCGTCACAGGAAAGACCGTCTGAAAGTGAAGATGCAGATCACATGGAGCCGGGCCAGAACCTCCCCAAAAGCATACTTCTGCCAAACCGGAATTATTTATGGTATTTCCCATGGTTTAAAATCTGGAAAGCGCGATAAATCTGTTCGCAGAGCATCACACGCGCCAACTGATGCGGGAAGGTCATGGGCGACATAGATAAGCGCAAATTGGCCGCACATTTTACAGAATCGCTCAACCCAAACGAACTTCCAATGACAAAACAGAGCTTACTGGCTCCGTTTACAGCCATGGAATCGATTTTAAGGGAGAGCGCTTCCGAAGAAAGGGCCTTCCCTTCAATACAAAGCGCGATAAGCGGGGCGTTTCCCACAGCGGCTAAAATTTTTTCCCCTTCGGTTTGAAGGGCTGCTGTGACCTGCGCAGGGGAGGGTGTCTCTGGAAGGCGGCTTTCTGGCAACTCGATAATGGAAAAACGGCAAAAAGCGGAAAGCCTTTTTGCATACTCTGCACAAGCCTCCCGCCAATAGGATTCTTTCAATTTTCCGATACAAAGCAGTTGAATATTGAGCATAGATCCCTCAAAAAAGAATGGTTTTCCCCGTGCTATTTTCACGTGGCGCTACATAGAGCGTATAATCCGTTCCTTCTTTCATCCCACAGAGGGAGAGGGAACAGACGGACGTCTGATAAGCAAGTTCCGGCGTATTATTTTCTGCGCTTAAATGTGCCAAAACAAAACGGGTTGTCCCGCGTTCAGCAAGGCTATACAACTCATCAGCGCAGGCAAGGTTGCTCAAATGTCCGGTTCGCGACAAAATCCGCCGTTTCAGAGGATAGGGATAAGGTCCATTTTGCAGCATGCCAATATCGTGGTTCGACTCAATGGCAACCAAATCGGCTCCACATAACGCTGCCCGCACGGTATCCGTCATATAGCCCAGATCCGTCGAGACGGCCGCGCTGCGTCCATCTGCGGTAAATACCCGGTATCCAACGCTTTCTGCGCTGTCGTGCGGCGTACGGAAGGGCTGGATCAACATACCGGCGCACATAACGCCGTCCGGAGAAATTTCCTCAACAGGGAAATCCCCCTCCAGACATCCCATCTGCAACAGGGCCGAAAGTGTTCCAGCAGAAGCGTATACAGGAATATGAAAACGGGATGCAAATACACGCAATCCTTTGATATGATCGGAATGCTCATGGGTGATAAAGATGGCCTGGACGGCCTTGGGTTCCAGCCCGCAGGTATCCAACATTTGTACCATCTGCTTCGCAGAACGTCCTGCATCGATCAAAATCCCCGCGTGAGAAGACCCTATGTAATACGAATTTCCGCTGCTTCCGCTAAAAAGCGGACAAAATCTCGCCAAGGGTTGCACCCCACCTTTTTCAACACAAAATGGACGGCCCGCGTTTGCGGACCGCCTTCCAGGTTCTGTTTAAATCGCCCGTGCGATCACCGGTTCTGCTATATGCACCCGATTGATATCCGCACCGAGATTGCGGAATTTTTCCTCAATATTTTCATAACCACGCTCGATGTGCTGGATATCCTCTACTTCAGAAGTCCCCTGGGCACACAATGCAGCAATGATCATGGCGGCGCCTGCGCGGAGATCGGTCGCTTTTACCGGTGCGGCGGAAAGATGGTCAACCCCTTCGATCACTGCCAAACGTCCATCAACGGAAATTTGCGCGCCCATCCGCTTGAGTTCTTCAATATAACGGAAGCGGTTATCCCAAACGCTTTCGTTGATGATGCTGGTCCCATTGGCAATTGAGAGCAAAACCGCGATTTGTGGCTGCATATCGGTAGGGAAGCCTGGGTGTGGCATGGTCTTAATATTGCATTTATTGAGCGGGCCTTCCCGGCGCACGCGGATAGAATCGTCATATTCGGTCACCTCGACGCCCATCTCTTCCAACTTCGCCGTGATGGATTCCAGATGCTTGGGGATGACGTTTTTAATTAAGACATCCCCACTCGTTGCAGCTGCGGCAACCATATACGTTCCCGCCTCGATTTGGTCGGGAATGATGGAATAGGTGGTCCCATTCAAATGCTCTACGCCATAGATTTTGATGACATCCGTACCTGCGCCTCGGATGTCCGCGCCCATCGAATTCAAAAAGTTGGCTAAATCAACAATGTGTGGCTCTTTGGCGGCGTTTTCGATCACTGTCATGCCCTTCGCGCGCACCGCCGCCAAAATGATATTGACGGTCGCGCCCACGGAGACCACGTCGAGATAAACGTGGCTGCCCTTCAGCTGTTCTGCACGGACGTCCACCATACCGCCGTCGAGTTTATAGGAAGCGCCCAAAGCAGCAAAACCTTTGAGGTGCTGGTCAATCGGGCGGACACCGAAATCGCACCCACCAGGCATGGTTACGACCGCGTGAGAAAAGCGTCCCAAAAGGGCACCAAGCAGATAATACGATCCACGGATGTGCTTGGCGAGCTCATAAGACGCTACGCAGGTGTGAATTTTACGGGGGTCGATTTCAAGGGTAGACTTATCAATTGTACGGACTTGTGCGCCCATATCATATAGAATGCGGGTGATCGAACTCACATCCGTGATGTTCGGGATATTTTCAATTCGGCATACTCCATCCGAAAGAATTGCAGCAGGAATAATTGCAATAGCGGCATTTTTTGCACCGCTGATCGTTACCTCTCCGGTAAGCCGATTGCCACCAGTAATAACAAATTTATCCAATGCGGCACGCTCCAATCTCATAGTCGACATACGTCTATTGACGGCATAGGAAGATGGATCCCATTTGCCGCCTTTCCCAGCGCTATATAAAAGAAAAGCATCACTAGCTTTTACAGAAATAGCAGAATTAATGCTGAGGAAGGCTGTTAATATTTATAAATTTTTAAAGTAAAATTCTTCTATTATCACAAAGCAAAAGGGGCAAGAACAGCACCTTTACTTCTAAAGATCATAATACACCTAGCGATAAAAGTCAAGGGAAGGCAGGGATTCTGGCAAAGTTTGTGATTGTAAATAAAAAATGGAGAAAGAGCGGATTTTCGTTGTATCAAAAAATTGAAGGCATCCAGAGGTTAACATAATTTATTTGGCTGAATTCATTTTGAGAGCCTTCCAGAGCTAAAAAAACGGCGTCCCTCCGACTTTTTTCGGAGGAACGCCATCTCTTTTTTTAATTTACATAATTGAATGGGTTCACACGCGATCCATTTTTGTAGACTTCAAAGTGGCAATGTGGACCTGTGGAATTCCCCGTACTTCCCACAAGAGCAATCGCCTGCCCTTTCGCGACCTTCTGCCCCGGAGAAACGAGTAACTTGCTGCAATGCCCATATAGGGTTTGCAAACCATTGCCATGGTTAATTTGAACCCGCAGTCCATAGCTCCCGGAGTATCCAGCCGCTGTGACCGTTCCGCCATCCGCGGCAACAATGGTTTTTCCATACGCGCTGCTGCCGGAAATATCGATCCCACTGTGGAAGCTGCCCCAGCGGTACTCAAACCCTGTGGTAATCGTATGCAGGGAGGGTACCGGCCACATCATGCTGCCTGTGCTGACGCCCGCTTCCGCAGTCTTGGGCCGTTTCTTTGTGCCAGTGACGACCACTTGATCCACCGGTTCTTCGAGCACCGTTGTGCTCAGGTTCTCACGTTTAACTTCAACGCCGTTGAGATAAGTGACTTGGTCCACACAGTGTTGCCGGCCGTTGACGCCTGCAGTGATGACCTTGGAATAATCCGTATATTGGCTGTCGTCCTTCTGTGTGATGGTTTTATAAGGAATGTCGACGTCATATTCCTGATTTTTCATAATATTAACGCTGAGCTTCGGGACAGCCATTTCAATATTCAGAAGGTCGCCTTCGTGAAGAACATCTATGTCGCTGAACTGATTGATGCTGGCCAGTTCCGTCAAGGTCAAATTGTGATCCTGCGCAATCGAGGTGGCGGTATCGCCCGCTTTTACAGTGTAAAGGACAGCGTCCTTTTCCGTACCGGTCAAAAGGCTCTCCATCTCTTCTGTGGTCATAATGCTGTTGGTGGGGAATAAGCCACTGACGGTTTCCACATTCTGCGCAAAGGCGGCCTCTGCGTCCGTATCGCCCTCTTTTGCGGCATTCAGAATGTTTTGCAGAATATACCGAAGGTCCGCGCTGCTTTTTACAGCCCCTATCAACTCGCCGTCAACATAAAGGCCACTTGCCTCTTCAATGATTCCATCAGATTGCTTAATAATCAGATCACAGACCGCGCTGGCTGCAGAATAGCGATTTTCGTCTACAACAGACAGCTTAAACGAAGGAGTGATCTCCACTTGGGTATCTTCACCCTCCACATCGTGAATCATGCGCTGGTTTACCATTTCGGTAGCCTGCTCAAAAATGTTTTCATCTTGGATGGTGGCGATTTCCTGGCCATCATAGGTCAGAACCAACCCGTAGTTCAGACTATTCCAATATTGAATGGTGAAAATCAGCAGTACCAGGGCGCCAAGCGGGGCAGCGATGTTTAAGATGCCGCAGACGAATTTTTTATGCCGGACAAAGCTTTTCCCGGTAACCTTGACGGATTCCTTTAAAGCCTGCCCAACGCTTTGCTGTTTGGCGTCGCGCAAGCGTTTTCCCGCAATTGTAAATCCTTCGCGAATCGAATGGAGTTCCTTGCGCAAACGGGCAAACTGCCGCCCTAAGGTTTTTGCATAGACTCGTTTTATCAAATTGGTCGCTGGGAGGAAAAAACGATGCGTCCGGCGGCGCAAGCGCTTCAAAATACGAACGGATTGTATGCCAACAATATAAAGAAAAGCGTAACACGAGGCCTCGAAAGACTGTATATGTTGTTTTGTCAACCCATGATTTTTCTCCACGCGCTGCTCTGCGGACCCTTTCCCAGTAAATCGATAGGGGAATCGCATAGCCATTTCCTTTCGTGTTCATAAATTAGTTACAAGTTTGTAATGTGATTGCGTTTATCATACACGAAAAGTTACAAATTTGCAACCCTTTTCTCGAATTATCCCAAAGGTGTCAAAAAACTTTCAAATTTTTGCAAAGAATGCTTGACAACTTGTTTTTTGATATGCTATACTAGCCAAGCAGTCAAAAACACCGCAAGGATAAACGCGAGAGTGGCGGAATTGGCAGACGCGCTAGATTCAGGTTCTAGTGAGCGCTTAGCTCATGGGGGTTCAAGTCCCCCCCCTCGCACCACAAAAAGGTCTGAATGCAATAAGCATTTAGACCTTCTTCTTTTATAAAAGAGTTCAACACAGATTGTTTTGTTGCGGTCTTGGTATAGATGATCAAGAGGTTTACGAATGGAGTGGTACCATTTGTAAACCTTTTTTGTTTGTGTAGTGAATCGTATGCACATAATTGATGTTTTTATCTAAAAATAGTGCAAATAGTAAAACAAAAAAGAGAAATATTCTATAAAATCTATTTGTGGGAATTATTTTGCGTTAGAATACAATCTATAAGATCCTTCAAGTGTGGAAAGGGGAGTATTATGATTGTTGCGCACAAGAGCGCAGATGGACGTTTGCAACCCCTGGAAGAGCATCTGCGCAATGTAGCAGAATACGCAAAACGATTTTCAGAGGTATTTGAAGCGGGAGAATATGCCTATGTTCTCGGCTTGGCCCACGACATTGGAAAATATTCTGCGGAATTTCAGGACTATCTTTTAAACGAGGGAACCGGCGGGGATCATTCCACGGCGGGCGCGAAGGAATTGTTTCGATTACGGATGTTACCGGCGTCGCTATGTGCGGCCGGGCATCATGCGGGACTTCCCGACGGGGGCGGGCCAGGAGATCCGGCAGGGCTCCCCACCTGGCAGGGGCGTCTGAAAAAGCAAGTGCATCCTTATGCAGCGTATCGGCGTGAAATCACTTTGGAGGCGGTATCCCGGCCACCGGAGGCCAATGGGTTCCGAATTGCTTTTTTCACACGCATGCTGTTTTCTGCCCTGGTGGACGCCGACTTTTTGGATACGGAAGCCTTTATGCAGTCTGGCGCTGTGCAGCGAGGCGGATATGCATCGATTTTGTCACTGTTTGATGCCCTAAAGCAATACATAGACCCTTGGCTGCATCCACAGGGGGACGTCAACCCCATCAACCGGAAACGCACGGAGATTTTGAAATGTTGCTTAGAGGCGGGCAAAGGGAAGTGTGGACTGAAAAGCCTGACGGTTCCGACAGGGGGTGGAAAGACGATCGCGTCCTTGGCGTTTGCGCTCCAGCATGCCGTCCAGCATGGGTTGAGCCGTGTGATCTATGTTATCCCCTATACCAGCATCATCGAACAGACCGCTAAGGTCTTTCGCGCAATCGTGGGAGCGGAAAATGTGTTGGAATATCATGCCAATGTCAGCTTTGACCAACAGGGGGACGACGACCGAAAGACAGAGAAACTGCGTCTCTCCGCGGAAAACTGGGATGCTCCGATCATTGTTACCACCAGCGTACAATTTTTTGAATCGCTCTACGCGAACCGGACCTCTCGATGCCGCAAGCTTCACAATATTGCCAATAGTGTCGTCATTTTTGACGAAGCCCAGATGTTGCCTGTGGACTATTTGACGCCCTGTGTGCGGGCCATTTGGGAATTGGTGGAGATGTATGGCATAACGGCGGTGTTGTGCACTGCAACGCAGCCATCTTTGGGAAAACTGTTTCCGAAGACGGCGAAAATAGAGGAACTTTGTCCCAATACGCAGGAGATGTTCCACTTTTTCCGCCGCACCCAATTGAAACATATCGGAACGCTAACCATAGAAAAATTGGCCGGACAGATGGCTATGCAAACACAGGTTTTGGCCATTGTGAACACGCGTAAACAGGCGGCGGAGCTCTACCAAGCGTTGCCCGCCGGGGGACGGTTTCACCTTTCCACCCTGATGACGCCGTTGATGCGCCGGTGGACGCTCCGCAACATCCGCAGGAGACTGCGGCAAGGGCTTGTGTGCCGTGTCGTCGCCACTTCGCTGATTGAGGCGGGAGTCGATGTGGATTTCCCAACCGTGTTTCGGGCAGAGGCTGGCCTGGATTCCATCATCCAGGCGGCCGGAAGATGCAATCGGGAAGGGAAACGTCCGGTGGATGAGAGCGCGGTCTATATCTTTCGGACCGAAGAACGGATCCCGCCCCGGATGCAGCAAAATGTCAGTATATTTAAAAATGAGATTCAACCAAGCTTTTCCGATGTAGCTTCTTTAGAAGCGATACAGGCTTATTTTGACGCACTTCACAACTTAAAAGGGGATCTGCTCGACCGAAAAAAGATTGTGGACGCCTTTGAGCGGGGGAGAAACGGATGTATGTTGCCATTTGCACAGGTTGCAAAGGAGTTTCGCCTGATTGAAGAGAATACAAAATCTGTCTTTATCCCGTTGGGGCAAAGGGCCAAAAGACTGGCGCAGCGCTTGCAGCAAGGGGAGTGCTCCCGGAGTTTGCTGCGCAAAGCGGGCCGCTATATGGTGAATGTATATGACCAGCACTTTCAGGAGCTTTATCGGGCAAACGATCTCGTTGTGGTTGCGGACGGCCTTGCGGTTTTAACAAATCTTCGACTGTATGACACAAAGGGTACCGGCCTCTCCTTAGAGGCGGATGCGGGAAAAGCCCTGTTTGTGTAGCGTTAAAAGCCATTTTCGCAGGGAGAGAGGTGAGGCGTTATTCAGAGAGAAAAGGTTGTCTATTTTGGGGAAAGGAGTGAAGTCCATGGCAATTCAAATGGAGGTCTGGGGAAAGTACGCTTGCTTTTCCAGGCCGGAGATGAAGGTGGAACGGGTGTCCTATGACGTCATGACTCCATCGGCGGCGCGCGGCATTTTGGAAGCTGTTTATTGGCATCCGGGATTGCGTTGGCATATTGACCGCATCCATGTGATCAATCCAATTCAGTTTACGAATATCCGGCGCAACGAAGTAAAATCGAAAATTTCTGCACAGAATGTCCGTTCTGTGATGCTGGGAGGGAACAAACCGCTCTATATCAATACGGCGGAGGATATCCAACAGCGGGCTGCAACCGTATTGCGGGACGTACATTATGTGATCGAGGCCCATTTTACCATGACCGAACGCGCCAGCGCAGGGGATAACCCCGGGAAATTCCAGGATATTGTCAAACGGCGCTTGAGCGCAGGGCAGTGCTATCATCAACCCTATTTTGGATGTAGGGAGTTCCCGGTTCGCTTTCGTCAATATGAAGAGGGAAGCTGTGTAAGCTATTATCAAAACGAGCCAAAGTATGATCTGGGGTATATGCTGTACGACATGGATTACAGCGATCCGCAGGACATCCAACCCATGTTTTTCCGGGCAGAGCTTCGTTACGGAGTCCTGGATCTGACGGATTGCGGGGTGGTTCGATGATCCTACAGGCGTTATATGAATACTATACCGCGATGGCTGCCCAGGGGAAGATGGCACGGCGGGGATGGAGCCCCGCCAAGGTCTCTTTTGCCCTGCTCATTGATGAGCAGGGGACGCTTTTGGATGTCCTCCGGTTGAAGGAGAAGGAACTGAGGGGAAAGAAGGAAGTGGAGGTTCCCAGGGTTATGCAGCTGCCCAAGCCGGTAATCCGTCCGGGAAATCAGTATAAGGCAAATTTTCTTTATGATTCACCTAGTTACCTTTTAGGAATCGATGCAAAAGGAAACGACGAACGCGCCCAAAAATGTTTTCAGGCGAGCGTGGAACTGCATTGCAGAATGTTGCAATCGCTCAACCATCCGGCGGCCCGTGCGGTGTGCGCCTACTTTGAAAACTGGAAGCCGGAAACAGCGCGGGAACACCCCGCATTGCAGCCTTATCTGGAAGAAATCTTTGCAGGTGGCAACCTTATTTTTCGGTATCAGGGAAAATTTGTCCATGAAGAACCGGAAATCGCCGGGGTTTGGGACGCTGCTCAAGAGGAAGAAGACAGCCAAGAAAAAGGGCGCTGCCTCGTCACAGGCGAAGAGGTTCCCATCGCACGACTGCATCCAGCCATCAAAGGGGTGAAGGGCGCCCAGTCCAGCGGGGCCTCGCTTGTCTCCTTCAATGCAGCGGCCTTTGAATCCTACGGAAAAACCCAGAGCTACAACGCACCGGTGGGCGAACCGGCAGCCTTTGCGTATACCACCGCACTGAATGCACTGTTGGCAGACCGCGAACATGTACAGCAGATCGGTGATGCGACGGTCGTCTATTGGTCCCAAAACGCGGAGCCGGTCTATCAGGACTTTTTCCAGAGTTTTGTACTCATGGACGCCAGCGATGCCCAAAAGCGAAAATTTTCCGATAACGACTTAAAACGGGCGATGGCATTGCTGGCAAAGGGCCAGCCCTATTCCCTGGAAGACGTGGAGCTCGACCCGGACATGCCCTTTTATATCTTGGGATTATCCCCGAGCGCTGGGAGGTTATCGGTGCGCTTTTTCTACCGCAACCGTTTTGGCGATTTTTTACAGAATGTAGAGAACCATTACCGCCGGTTGGAAATCGTGAGGCCCTTGAAAGATCAGAGGGAACAGATATCCCCCTATGGCCTTCTGTATGAGACGATCAATAAAAAAGCAAAGGATACAGCAAAAGCGATTTCGCCGTTGCTATCCGGCGCGTTGATGCGGGCCATTTTGAACGACACCCCGTATCCGGCGGCACTGCTGCAAAACGTGGTGCTGCGAACTCGGGCAGAGAGCGATATCAGCCGTGGACAGGCGGCCATCATCAAAGCAGTGCTCATTAAAAACAACGACAAAGCGTTTCAACCGAAACCGGGAGAAGCGCTGGATAAGGAGGAATCTTGGGTGAAACTGAACGAACAGTCCGATTATCTACCCTATGTCCTTGGACGGGTATTCTCTGTATTAGAAAACATTCAGAAAACGGCAAATCCAAACTTGAATACGACTATCAAGGACCGGTATTTTACGTCTGCCTGCGCAACGCCGGGCATTGCATTTCCCATCTTGCTTCGCTTGGAGCAAAGCCATATGAAAGTCATCCTGCGTGACCGGCGCGGGTTGGCCATTGCTTTAGAAAAGCAGCTGATCGATCTGATGGGAAAAATCCAAGAGACATTTCCAGCGCACTTGGACTTGAATGAACAAGGAGCGTTTATGCTTGGCTATTACCATCAGACGCAAAAGCGGTACGAGAAAAAGGCAGAATCGATAGGGGAGGAATAAGGCATGTCAGAAGTTATCAAGAACCGGTATGAGTTTGTCATTTTGTTTGATGTGGAAAATGGGAATCCAAATGGCGACCCGGATGCGGGGAATATGCCTCGTGTCGATCCGGAAACGGGTTACGGGTTGGTTACGGACGTCTGTTTAAAACGGAAGATCCGAAATTATGTGGAAACCGTCCGGGAGAACGAAAAGGGCTACCGCATTTATATCAAGGATGGGGTTCCGCTCAATCGAAGCGATTTGGAAGCGTATGCGGATTTGGGCGTGGACGAAAAGACCATCAAAGATGCCAAGAAAAAAGACAGCACCTTGGACGAGCGTGTGCGGGATTTTATGTGCCAGAATTTTTATGATATCCGGACGTTTGGCGCCGTCATGACGACTTTCGTGAAGGCCGCTTTAAATTGCGGCCAAGTTCGCGGACCTGTGCAGCTGGGGTTTGCGCGCAGCGTGGAACCGGTCGTCCCGCAGGAAGTGACCATCACCCGTGTTGCGATTACAACGGAAGCGGATGCGGAGAAAAAAGGGACCGAGATGGGACGCAAGCACATCATCCCCTATGGCCTCTATCGCGCAGAGGGATATGTGTCAGCCAATTTAGCCCGGAAAGTGACCGGCTTTTCCGAAGAGGACCTCGCCCTGCTTTGGGAGGCGATCATCAATATGTTTGAGCACGACCACTCTGCCAGCCGCGGGAAGATGGCGGTGCGGGAATTGATCGTCTTTAAACATGATTCCGAATTGGGAAATGCTCCCTCCTATAAATTGTTCGATACGGTTACCGTGACACGCAAGCAAAACGGAACCCAAGACGAGCATATCCCCGCCCGCTGTTACGCCGATTATGAGGTCCATATAGATGAAGCGGCGATCCCGGAACACGTGACTTGTATGAGAATGATATGAACACGTACGCGGAAGACGATTATTTACAGCTTTCTGGGATCCAACATTTTTGTTTTTGCCGCAGGCAATGGGCGTTGATTCATATTGAACAGCAATGGGCGGATAACCTGCGGACCGTGGAAGGGGAGATTTTGCACGAGCATGCCCATAATGACCGCTTTTCTGAAAAGAGAGGAGATCTTTTAGTGGTGCGTGGATTGGCAATCCATTCAGCCGCTCTCGGCGTGAGCGGAGTCTGCGATGTCGTCGAGTTTCATGCGTCCCCAGAAGGGGTTCCGTTGTTCCATCACAGAGGGACGTGGCTTCCTACACCGGTAGAATATAAGCGGGGGAGCACAAAACAGACAGATGCGGACCGCTTGCAGCTGTGCGGCCAAGGGATGTGTTTGGAAGAGATGCTGGCCTGTGATGTCCCCAAGGGATACCTCTTTTATGGAGAAACCCGCCGAAGGGAAGAGGTACTGTTTACGGAAGCCCTTCGAAATCAGGTGCGGGAAATGCTTCTCGAAATGCACAGCTATTATAGCCGCCGCTATACTCCAAAAGTTAAGACGTCGAAAAGCTGCAATGCATGCTCTCTGAAGGAACTTTGCTTGCCCAAGCTTTGTGGAAGGCGTTCCGCAAAAACCTACATAGAATCCAATTTACAGGGGGAAGAACCATGAGAAAACTGCTCAACACCCTGTTTGTGACTTCACCGGACACCTATTTGGCGCTCGACGGAGAAAATGTAGTGGTCTACCGGGAAGAGGAAACCGTATTGCGCGTTCCTTTGCATACACTAGAACAGATCTTATATTTCGGCTATAAGGGAGCAAGCCCTGCGTTGATGGGGGCATGTACTGATCGGGGAATCCGTTTGGCCTTTCTAACCCCCAATGGCCGCTTTTTAGCTGCGGCATGCGGAAAAGCTCAGGGAAATGTTTTATTGCGCATCCAACAGGTGCGCGCTTCGGACGACCCGGTCACGCGGACCCGTTATGCGAGAAACTTTGTTTTTGGAAAAGTGTTTAATAGCCGTTGGGTTTTAGAACGTACAACGCGTGACCACGCGATGCGCGTGGATGTTGCCGGTCTAAAACAAGTTTCGAAACAAATGAGTGATTTATTGCCCTTCATACGGGAATGCACCAGCGATGAACAACTGCGTGGATTCGAGGGGGCTGCGGCGGAACAATACTTCCGTGTATTCGATCAGTGCATCTTACAAAACAAAAAGGCCTTCTATTTTCATGGAAGGAACCGCCGCCCGCCGCTGGACAATGTCAATGCGCTGCTTTCGTTTGTATACACATTGTTGGCCAATGATTGCTGCGCTGCCTTGGAAGCGGTTGGATTGGACCCATACATTGGATTTTTGCACCGGGAGAGGCCCGGCAGAACCTCCTTGGCATTGGACTTAATGGAAGAACTGCGCAGCATTTTTGCAGATCGCTTTGTGCTGTCTCTGATTAACAATCGTGTGGTCACAGAAAAAGGGTTCTATCAACAGGAGACGGGAGCTGTTCGAATGGATGATGAAACGCGAAAAGCCGTACTCACTGGATGGCAGACAAAAAAGCAGGAACAGATTCAGCATCCATTTTTGCAGGAAAAAATTCCATGGGGATTAGTCCCCTATGTGCAGGCAATGCTGCTCAATCGTTGCTTGCGTGGAGATTTGGATGAATACCCACCGTTTTTGTGGAAATGAGGAGATGCTATGTTGGTCTTAATCACTTATGATGTCAATACAGAAACAGCGGCAGGCAGGAAACGGCTTCGAAAAGTCGCAAAACAGTGTGTGAACTACGGCCAACGGGTTCAAAATTCGGTTTTTGAATGTATTTTGGATGCCGCACAGTGCTTCCAAGTGAAGCACATCTTAGAGCAGATCATCGATCCAAAACAGGACAGTCTACGCTTTTATTACTTGGGAAACAATTATAAAACGAAAGTGGAACATATAGGAGCAAAACCCACGTATGAAGCGGAAGGTGTTCTTATGGTTTAGGAAAGTGCGAACCGGAAGCGCACAGACAAGTCCAAGGGGGTTCGCACGGAATTTGAGATGATTTTCTTATAGCAGAGGAGGCGATATTTCTATATCGAATGGATCGGTGTTAGATTATAGGATAGATTGTACAATTGATAGATGTACAAATGTGATATAATTGTTTGTATTTGCTGTCACCCTCCGTGTGGAGGGTGTGGATTGAAATCCAGGCTCGGGTTACACCGTGGCGCAAAGGCCCGATGGTCACCCTCCGTGTGGAGGGTGTGGATTGAAATGGATGTCTTTTGACGGACTGAGGCAGCGCTTCTATGTCACCCTCCGTGTGGAGGGTGTGGATTGAAATGTCGATTATGTGACAGGCGGCGTTCCGAACCCGGGTCACCCTCCGTGTGGAGGGTGTGGATTGAAATCAATGGAGATTGCGATTCTAGGAGGGGAAAAGAAGTCACCCTCCGTGTGGAGGGTGTGGATTGAAATAATTTCCTGTGTTTGCATGGTGTATGCGGCGCAAGGTCACCCTCCGTGTGGAGGGTGTGGATTGAAATCCTGAGGTCGGCTCCCCAGAGGTCAGCTTCCCTGGTCACCCTCCGTGTGGAGGGTGTGGATTGAAATTAGGGATATAAAAAATATATCCCTAGAAACCGCCGTCACCCTCCGTGTGGAGGGTGTGGATTGAAATATTTTCCCCTCCTTTATATGTACTCGAGGGGATCAGTCACCCTCCGTGTGGAGGGTGTGGATTGAAATAATCCTGGCCAATTGTGATGCCGCTCTTTGCAGCGTCACCCTCCGTGTGGAGGGTGTGGATTGAAATGGAAATATCCGTTGTAAGCAACGCCCACGAAATCCGTCACCCTCCGTGTGGAGGGTGTGGATTGAAATAACGTATCTGAGGTCGAATTTGCGGAGGGTATCCCATGTCACCCTCCGTGTGGAGGGTGTGGATTGAAATAATTGCTCGAACAGCATCGGTTTTGCATTTAATCGTCACCCTCCGTGTGGAGGGTGTGGATTGAAATATTCCCGGCGTCGTCTCTCACTTTTACACTTCCAGTCACCCTCCGTGTGGAGGGTGTGGATTGAAATGAGGATTGCAGCGAGTTTGATGGAGGAGAAAACGAGCGTCACCCTCCGTGTGGAGGGTGTGGATTGAAATGGGTCTGCGATAAAAACAAAATGCGTTTCGTCCGGTCACCCTCCGTGTGGAGGGTGTGGATTGAAATTTCTCCAAGGCCAGTTGTTTTAGGGCATTACTTGTCACCCTCCGTGTGGAGGGTGTGGATTGAAATATTTTCCCCTCCTTTATATGTACTCGAGGGGATCGTCACCCTCCGTGTGGAGGGTGTGGATTGAAATAATCCTGGCCAATTGTGATGCCGCTCTTTGCAGCGTCACCCTCCGTGTGGAGGGTGTGGATTGAAAT